>NZ_BAABLG010000008.1:0-85989 GCF_039544225.1 Microbacterium jejuense | reverse complement strand
CGCCGCGAAGGCGGGCACGGCTGCGGGCATCGGGGTCACCTTTCGAGGCTACGCCGCCGTGCGGACATCCGTGGCCACGACGCGCGTGCCCGCGGTGCGCGGCGCCGCACGCCGCGCGCCCCGCCCCCCGCACGCCGCGCCCGAGCTGCGCGCCGTACGCCACACGCCGGGCACCATACGCCACACGCCGGGCACCGTACGCCACACGCCGCGCACCGTACGCCACACGCCGCGTCGCCACGGAGGCGGCGCCACGCGGGTGTGCGGGCCGGTCGTCCTCGTGCCGTCGACTTTCTGCCCACAACCCGGTTTCTCGCCGAGCAACCACGGTATCGACGAAGACGACGGGGTTGCTCGGCGAGAAACCGCGTCGTCGACTGGGGATCAGGTGCGTGGTTGACCAGAGGCTCGCGGGGTCGAGTCCCCGCGGGACGTCGACGGGGCTCGCGGCCTCCTCCCCAGCGGGCGCACGGATGCGGTCGTGTGCGACGATTCCACTTTCGCCCGCCGATGCCCAACGCGCCGGAGCCGGCGTGTCAGCATCCTGTGATGCCGCACCACATCAGCTTCGCGCAGGCGCGCGGTGTGCTCCTGACGCGGGAAGCGCTCGACCGGGGCCAGTGGCGGGAACGTGAGATCGCGCGAGCCGTCTCGGACGGGCGACTGCGTCGGCTGCAACGCAACCAGTACGTGCAGGACGCCGACTGGGATCCGTTGTGGCCGGAGTCGAGACACAGCATCCAGGTCGCTGCAGCTTTCGCAGAGATGCGAGGCGGCGACTCGGTCGCGTCCTACGAGTCTGCCGCTGTGGTGTGGGGACTCCCGCTCTACCGCTGCGCGCTTGAGGTCGTCCATGTCACGGTGCCAGACGGCAAGCACATCTCCAGCCGGCTCGGGATGCGCCGCCACGGCGACGCGCTCTCCGAGGAGGACGTGGCGGTGCGGGAGGGGATCCGCGTCACGACGCTCGAGCGCACGGTCCTTGACCTGGCGTGCACCCTCTCGTTCGCTGCCGCGCTCGCCGCAGCGGACGCGGCGCTTCGGCTCGTCGCCTTCGACGGCGGCACGTACGACGAGACGGCTGCGCGGGAGTGGCGAGACGAGATGCTCACACGACTGGCACACAGTGTCGGGCGTCGCGGCGTGAGGATGGCGGCGGAAGTTCTCGCTCTCGCGGACGGTCGAGCAGAGTCACCTGCCGAGAGCGCGGGGCGCGGGCATCTGCACCGGCTGGGTTTCCGGCGGCTTCGGCCCCAGGTCGAGGTGCGCGGGCCGGACGGAAGGCTCTTGCGCGTCGACATCGAGATCGAGGACATCGCCACGTTCCTCGAGGTCGACGGAGCCGGAAAGTACCTCGACGACGCGATGCGGACAGGGCGGACCGTCGAGCAGGTGATCCTGGACGAGAAGCGCCGCGAGGACTGGATCCGCGGAACAACGAGAAAGCCGTTGGTCCGCGCGGAGGAGAAGCACGTCCGCACTCCGCAGGCGCTCGCGGCACGGCTGTCATCCTTCGGCATCACATTGCCCTGACGCTGTGTCGCCCGTGTCGACAGCGCGGTTTGTCGCCGAGAAACCATGTCGTCCCCGGCGCCTACGGGGTTACTCGGCGAGAAACCGCGTTGTCGACCGGCAGGCGGGAACGGGAACGGGAACGGGGCGGGGACGGGAACGAGGGCGGGGGCGGGAAGCGGACGCATGCCGCCGATTTGGCGGACGGGAAGGCATCACGTACCCTTGAGGAAGCCGAAGACCGCCGGTCATCGTCGTGCGTGAGAGCGCACGGGATCGAAGCACTGCATCAGCAGGGGCCCGCGCAGGTGTCACGATGATTCTTCCGAAGCTCCGTGCGCTTGCGCCGGAGCTTTTTCTTTTGCCTGCCGAGAGTCGATGACCGGGAGTCTGCGGCCGACGCCCCGCCATCGCGGAGCGTCTCATCCACACAAGGAGTGACCATGGCGCAGAAGGATGCATCGGTCGCCGAGCTCACGAAGAACTTCGAGAACTCGAACGCCGTCCTGCTTACCGAGTACCGCGGTCTGACGGTTGCCCAGCTCAAGCAGCTGCGCAACAGCATCCGTCAGGACGCGGAATACGCCGTGGTGAAGAACACGCTGACCAAGATCGCCGCCAACAACGCGGGGATCACGGCGCTGGACGAGGACCTCAAGGGCCCCTCGGCCATCGCGTTCGTGCACGGCGACTTCGTCGCCACCGCGAAGGCCCTGCGTGACTTCGCCAAGGCCAACCCGCTTCTCGTGATCAAGGGTGGCGTTTTCGAGGGCAACGCCCTCAGCGCCGACGAGGTCAACAAGTACGCCTCGCTGGAGAGCCGTGAGGTTCTGCTGGCGAAGGCCGCGGGCATGATGAAGGCGACGATGGGCAAGGCTGCCGCCACCATCGACGCGCTTCGCGAAAAGCTGGAGACCGCCGAGGCCGCGTGAGCGACCCGTACGTCTTCCCCACACAAACCCCATTTATCTAGGAGATACATCATGGCGAAGCTCACCACTGAGGAGCTGCTCGAGCAGTTCGCTGGTCTGACCCTTGTCGAGCTCAGCGAGTTCGTGAAGGCGTTCGAGGAGAAGTTCGAGGTCACCGCTGCTGCTCCCGTCGCCGTTGCCGGCGCCGGCGGCGCGGGTGCCGCGGCCGAGGCCGAGGAGGAGAAGGACTCGTTCGACGTCATCCTCGAGGCTGCCGGCGACAAGAAGATCCAGGTCATCAAGACGGTCCGCGAGCTCACCTCGCTGGGCCTCGGCGAGGCCAAGGCTGTCGTCGACGGCGCTCCCAAGGCCGTCCTCGAGGGCGTCAACAAGGACGCGGCCGACAAGGCCAAGGCCGCCCTCGAAGAGGCCGGCGCGACGGTTACCCTCAAGTAATCTCGTTCCTTCCACGAAGGCCCCGGGTGCTCGCACCCGGGGCCTTCGTCATGCCCGGAAGCCGTCGGCATCGACGCCGGTGAGCGTGCTTCGAGTAAGCCCTATCTCGGAGTTCAGGGGAGCAGATCGCCGCGATTTTCCGGAAAAGCTTGCGTTCCGGCATCCACTCTGACAAGAATGAGAAAGCGCATTCCAGAAAGCGCATTCTCGACTCTTCGACGACGATGAATCCGGAGGACACGGTGACGATGACGCACCGTCCCGATACCAGGCCGCACGGGGCCGCGACATGAGCGCGCTCGGCGAGCTCACCCGCCTCAAGGGCGCCAAGGCGGCCGGCAAGAAGCAGAACAAGGCCGCCTACCTGTTCCTCGCGCCGTGGTTCGTGGGCCTGGCCCTCGTGACCATCGGGCCGATGCTCGCCTCGCTGGGCCTCTCGTTCACGCGCTACAACCTGCTGAGCCCGCCCAAGTTCAACGGCCTCGACAACTACGTGCGGATGTGGGAGGACGAGCGGCTGCACACGGCGCTCCAGGTCACCTTCACCTACGTGCTGGTCTCGGTGCCGCTGCAGCTCGCGGTGGCGCTGTTCCTCGCGATCATCCTGGACCGGGGGCTGCGCGGACTGGCCTTCTACCGCTCGGCCTTCTACCTGCCGTCGCTCCTCGGCGCGAGCGTCGCGATCGCGATGCTGTGGCGTCAGATCTTCGGTGTCGACGGCCTCATCAACCAGGTGCTCTCGTGGTTCGGCATCGAGGGGCAGGGGTGGATCTCCAGCCCCGACACGGCACTGGGCACCCTCATGATCCTGCACGTGTGGACGTTCGGCTCGCCGATGATCATCTTCCTCGCGGGCCTGCGTCAGATCCCGTCGATGTACTACGAGGCGGCCGCCGTCGACGGCGCGAACAAGCGACAGCAGCTGTTCCGCATCACGATCCCGCTGCTCACGCCGATCATCTTCTTCAACGCGGTGCTGCAGCTCATCGGCACGTTCCAGTCGTTCACACAGGCCTACATCGTTTCGGGCGGCACCGGCGGTCCCGTCGACTCGACGCTCTTCTACACGCTGTACCTGTACCAGCAGGGGTTCGCGAACTTCAACATGGGCTACGCCTCGGCGATGGCCTGGCTCCTGCTCATCATCACGGCGCTGCTCACGGTGCTCGCCTTCTGGTCCTCCAAGTTCTGGGTGTTCTACGATGACGAAAATTGATCCCGAGCCCATCGTGGCCCTGCCCACCGAGACCGTCGTCACGGGGCGCCCGCCGGCCAGGCGCCAGCCGAACCCGTTCCGCAAGCCCGTGACGAGCATCATCCGCCACACGCTGCTGATCGCCCTCGCGGCGCTCATGCTCTATCCGGTGATCTGGATGGTCGTCAGCTCCCTGCGGCCCAACGACGAGATCTTCCGCGAACCGGGCATCATCTTCGACAGCTTCGAGATCTCGAACTACACCGACGGCTGGAACGCGCTGCAGTACCCGTTCAACGTCTACCTGTGGAACTCGGCGGTGATCGTCGTCGGCTGCATCGTCGGCAACCTCATCTCGTGCTCGATGGCCGCCTACGCGTTCGCGCGGCTGGAGTTCACCGCAAAGCGGCTGTGGTTCGGCATCATGCTGCTGAGCATCATGCTCCCCATCCACGTGATCATCGTGCCGCAGTACATCCTGTTCTCGCAGCTGGGCTGGGTGAACACGTTCCTGCCGCTGATCGTGCCGAAGATGCTCGCGGTGGACGCGTTCTTCGTGTTCCTGATGGTGCAGTTCATCCGTGGCATCCCGAAGGAGCTCGACGAGGCGGCGCGGATCGACGGCGCCGGTCACCCGCGCATCTTCCTGCAGGTGATCCTGCCGCTCATGACGCCGGCGCTCGCGACCACCGCGATCTTCACCTTCATCTGGACGTGGAACGACTTCTTCTCGCAGCTCGTGTTCCTCACCAAGCCCGAGCTGTACACCGTCCCGCTCGCCCTGCGCTCGTTCGAGGACGCCCAGAGCGTCACCAACTACGCGCAGATGTTCGCGATGAGCGTCGTCTCGCTCGTCCCGATCTTCCTGATCTTCCTGTTCGGCCAGAAGTTCCTCATCAAGGGAATCGCGACGACCGGGATCAAGTGACATCCAGAGGCACTGGATGCCGCACACGCAGTTCGCGGACCGCACGGTCCGTCCTCATCACACGCACCACCCCCACACACCGACTCCGGTCGAAAGGATGCAAGACATGCGACGCAACCGAACCGCAGCCCGCTGGGCGCAGTTCGCCGCGTTCGGCGCAGCGACGACGCTCGCGCTGACCGCGTGCGCAAGCGGGACTCCCACCGAGGACCCGGCCACCGGGCCGACGCTGTCGGACGAGCCCGTCACCCTCACCTTCACGTGGTGGGGCAACGACGTCCGCCACGAGATCACGCAGCAGCTGATCGACGCCTTCGAGGCCGAGCACGACAACATCACGATCGAGCCGCAGTACACCGACTGGGCCGGCTACTGGGACAAGCTCGCGACCACCGTCGCCGCCGGCGACGCGCCCGACATCATCCAGATGGACGAGAAGCAGCTGTCGACGTACGCGGCCAACGGCGTGCTGCTCGACCTCGGCACGCTCGGCGACCAGCTGCCGACGGGCGACTTCCCCGACTCCGTGCTGGGGACAGGCGCGCTCGACGGCACCCAGTACGGCATCCCGGTCGGCATCAACACCTACACCTACATGGCGAACACCGACGTGCTCGACAGCCTCGGCATCGAGCTCCCGGACGACGAGACGTGGTCGTGGGACGACCTCAACGAGATCGCCGAGGAGGTCACGACGAAGAGCGGGGGCACGGTCGTCGGCTCGCAGTCGTGGGGCTTCGAGGACGGCGGCCTCAACAACTGGCTGCGCCAGCACGGCGAATCGCTGTACGCCGATGACGGATCGCCCGAGGTGACGGCGACCGAGAAGACCCTCGCGGCATGGTGGCAGAATCTGCTCGACGTGACCGAGGCCGGCGGCACGCCCGACCCCTCCGCCACGATCGAGCGCGAGTCGGCGGGCCTCGCCGAGTCGTTCACGGCCACCAACCAGTCCGCGTTCGGCCCGTGGTGGTCCAACCAGGTGGCTGCGCTGCGGTCGGCCAGCGGTCAGACGCTCGTGCCGCTCATGGTCCCGACCACCGACGAGGGCGAGGGCCAGGCGGCGTACTACAAGCCGTCGATGTTCTGGTCGGCGTCGGCGAAGAGCGAGCACCCGGCCGAAGTGGCGCTGTTCCTCGACTTCCTGTCCAACAGCGAAGAGGCGGCCGACCTGCTGCTGGCCGAGCGCGGCGTCCCCGCGAACGACAAGATCCGCGAGTACATCACGCCCAAGCTCGGCGAGGTCGACCAGGAGGTCGTGGCGTTCCTGGACGAGATCGCACCGCGCGTGGGCGACGCCCCGCCGGCGACCCCGCCGGGCGGCGGCGCGATCGAGACGATCATCGATCAGCACACCCAGAAGGTGCTGTTCGGCGAGCTGACGCCGGCCGACGCCGCGAAGAGCTTCATCAAGGAGCTGCAGCGCGCGCTGGACGACGCGGCGATCTAGCCGGCGAAGGGCTGCGCCTTCCCCCCGGGCGCAGCCCATCGCCCTCAGACCGCACGGGGCCGGACCGAAGTGATGAGGGGTCCGGTCCCGGGCGGCACCGCTTCGGCCCGCCGCTGCAGGGCCACGACTGCGCCGCGGCGGAGCCGGCGGCCGTGGGTGCAGCATCCACCATCCGGCGCGGATGCGCCCCACCGTGCTCGCGCACGCCCATGATTGATGAAAGAGAGGATCCGCGTTGACCGAGGTCACGTCGCGCCCCATCACGATGGCGCAGGTCGCACAGTACGCCGGTGTGTCGCAGGCGTCGGTGTCGCGCGTCCTCAACGGCGTCGCCACCGTCGACCCCGCGATCGTCGCGAAGGTCAACCGCGCGGTCGCCGCGCTGAACTACTCGCCCAGCGAGGCGGCGCGGAGCCTGGTGCGGGGGAGCAGCCACACGATCGCGCTGCTCGTGCCCGACCTCGAGAACCCGCTGTTCCAGGGCGTGCTCAAGGGGCTGACGGTCGCCGCCGCCCGCGACGGCTACCGGGTGCTCGTCGCCGACAGCGCCGAGGCGGTGGGCGTCGAGGCCGAGATCGCGAGCGAGGCGCGCAGCAAGTGCGACGCGCTGGTGCTCGTCTCGCCGCGCATGCCCGACGCCGAGCTGCGCGAGCTCATCCAGCGCACGACCCCGGTCGTCGTGGTGAACCGCCGCGTGGACGACAGCCCCGCCGCGCAGCTGTCGGTCGACTACGCCACGGCCGTCAAAGAGCTCGGCACGCACCTGCGCGGCTTCGGCCACCGCCGCATCGCGTACGTCGCCGGCCCGCCGCTGAGCTACGCGAACGAGCTGCGCGCGCAGGGCCTCGGCGAGCTCTCGCGCGAGTACCCCGACCTGGAGTTCCTCACCATCCCGGCCGGTTCGAGCATGGAATCCGGCTACGACGCCGCGGACGCGGTGCTCGAGACCGGCGCCACCGCGGCCATCGCCTTCAACGACCTCGTCGCCCTCGGCCTGATGTCGCGTCTGCGCGAGGTCGGGGTCGAGGTGCCCGAACAACTGTCCATCGTCGGGATCGACGACATCCCGCAGTCCCGTTTCGCCGCCCCTCCGCTGACGACCATGTCGGTCCCGCGGATCGAGATCGGGCGGCAGGCCTGGAATCGCATGCGTCAAGCACTGGACGGCGAGAGCGCCGACCACCCCCTGTTCTACCGTCCCGTCCTGGTGCCGCGGCGCAGCTCCGGCCCCGCCTCGCACGCGAGCGGCTGGGTCGGTCCCGCCCGCCCGGTGCTGCGGCTCGGGTCGACGGTCGTCGCCCAGTACGAAGAGGGCACCAGCGTCGACTCGGTGCTGTCGCCGCGGCCGTATCTCGACGCGGTCATCTCTCGCACCGGCACGCCGCTGACGGTCACCGAGCCCACCGACCACCCGCACCACCTGGGCGTCAGCCTCGCGATCGCCGATGTCAACGGCATGTCGTACTGGGGCGGACGCACCTACGTGCGCGGCGAGGGCTCGATCATGGTGCCCAACCACGGCCGCCAGCGCCGCGACCGGCTGCACATCGACGGGCACGTGCTGGATGAGCGCCTCAGCTGGGTCGACGAGCGAGGCACGACGCAGCTGGTCGAGGTGCGCGAGCTGCGCTCGGCCGAGCTCGCGAACGGCTGGGCGCTGCGGTGGCGCAGCCACCTCAAGGCCACGCTGGACGCCATCACTTTCGGTTCGCCGGCCACCAACGGCCGCGAGGGCGCGGGCTACGGCGGCATCTTCTGGCGGTTCGCGCCCGAGATCGCCCGCGTGTTCAGCCCCGCCGGCGACACCGAGCGCGACGTGCACGGCGCGGCGACCGACTGGCTGGCCTTCACGTTCCCCGACCGCGGCACGACGGTGGTGCTGACGCAGGGGGCCGAGCGCATGCCGTGGTTCGTCCGCTTCGCCGAGTACCTGGGCGCGGGGCCGTCGGTCGCGTGGGACGAGCCGCGGACCCTGCCCGAGGGTGGGGAGCTCGACCTCGAGCTGACCGCGTACGTCCTCGACGAGGAGCTCGCGGATGCCGCCGCCGTCGAGGCGGCCCTCCCGCGCCTGAAGGCCGAGGCAGGACTGTGACGGAACGCCTGCGCGTCGGCATCGCCGGCGTCCACGGGCACGGCCGTTCGCACGTCGAGGCGACGCTGTCCCGCGCCGCCCAGCTCGACCTGGTGGCGGTGGCCGATCCGCGCGGCGGCGGCGAGGTGCCGGCCACGACGCGCGTCTTCGACGACGCGGCCGCCATGATCGCCGGCGTCGACCTCGACATCGCGATCCTCAGCACCCCGATCCCCACCCACACCGAGCTCGCGCGGCAGGCGCTGGCGCGCGGCGCCCACGTACTGCTCGAGAAGCCACCGGTCCCGTCGGTCGCCGATCATCACGAGCTGCAGAGAGCAGTGGATGCCGCCTCCCGGGCCGTGCAGGTCGGCTTCCAGTCGCTCGGCAGCGCGGGGGTGCCGGCGGCCGCCGAGCTGGCGTCATCCGGGACTATCGGCGAGGTGGTGCACTACGGCGCCGTCGGACTGTGGTCGCGCTCCGAGGAGTACTGGCGCCGCGCGCCGTGGGCCGGGCACCGCGTGATCGACGGGCGGCTGGTCGCCGACGGCGTCGTGACCAATCCGCTCGCGCATGCGGTGGCGACGGCATTCGCGATCGCCGGCGCCGTGTCGCCGGACGACGTCGTCGATGTCGACGCCGACCTGCGGCGGGCGAACGACATCGCCACCGACGACACGTCGTCGCTCGTCGTGACGCTGCGCGGCGGTGCGCGGCTGGCCGCCGGGCTGGCCGTGACGGCGCCCCGCCGCACCGAGCCGTACGTGCTCGTGCGCGGCACGCGAGGCCATCTCGTCTACCACTACACGCTCGACACGCTGCACGTCTTCCGCGACGGGCGACGGCTGCCGCGAACGTACGAGTTCGCGCGCGTCGCGCTGCTGGACGACCTGGTCGCGCACATCCGCGACGGCGCCGACCTCGTCGCGCCGCTCGCGCGCACCGGCGCGTTCACCCGGGTGCTCGAGGCCGTCGTCGACGGCCCGGCGCCGATCCCCGTCGATCCTCGTCTCGTGCGGTCCGAGCGACGCGGCGCCGAGACGTTCCGCGTCGTCGACGGTGTGGCGGATGCCGCCGAGGCCGTGGCCTGGCAGGGCGCGACCTTCCGCGAGCTGGGGCTGCTCTGACCCGGTTCAGCGGCCGACGCCGATGATGGCCGACGCGTCGTCGTCGACCGGCGCGGTGGAGTTGCGGACCACGAGCGGGGACGGCTCGTACAGCCGGTGGATGGGCGATCCCGGCTGGTCGATCTGCCGCAGCAGCAGCTCCGCGGCCGCGCGACCCTGCTGGTGCGGGCGCTGCTGCAGCGTCGTCAGCGAGAACATGTCGGCGTACGCGTGGTCGTCGATGCCGACGACGCTGAGCCGCTCGGGTACACGGATGCCGAGGCGCCGCGCCGCGATGACGGCGCCGACGGCGACCTCGTCGCACACTCCGACGATCCCCGTCGGCCGGGTCCGGCGGTCGCCGAGCAGGTCGACGGCCGCGCTGTACCCGCCCGGCATCGCGACCTCGGACTGCACGTGGCGGGCGGATGCCTCGAGCCCGGCATCCCGCATCGCCGACAGATACCCGTCGAGCCGGCGCCCGTCGCCGAAGCTCGTGCGGCGCCCGTCCGGGTCGCCGCCGAGGAACACGATGTCGCGGTGGCCCAGACCGATCAGGTGGTCGGTCGCGATGCGGGCCGCCGCCTCGTCATCGATGGAGACCGCGTTGGTGCCGACGTCGTACCCGCCGACGCTCACCACGGGCTTGCCGAACGCCACCAGGCGCTCCAGCTCCCGCGCGTTCGGCTCGATCCCGATCGCGATGAGCCCGTCGAACCTCTTGCGCGCGAGGAAGTGCTCGAACATCTCGCGGCGGGCCGCGGACTCCGGCGGGGCGCCGTAGAGGGCGAGGTCGTAGCGGCGCTCGAGCAGCGCGTCCTGCACGCCCTCCAGCACCTGCGCGAAGAACCAGCGGTCCAGTGACGGCATGACCACGCCCACCGTCTGCGTCCGGCCGGTCACGAGGCTGACCGCGCTCGTGGTGGGGACGTAGCCGAGGGCGGCGGCGGCATCCCTCACCCGCTCCCGCGTGGACTGCGAGACGTACCCGCCGCCGGTCAGCGCGCGCGAGGCCGTCGACTTCGACACCCCTGCTGCGCGTGCCACGTCGGCGATGCCCGCCATCGGGTCCTCCTCGCATTCCGACGACCCCGGTGTCGTCGAATCTGGAACCGGTTCCAGCGTTCATCATGCCGCGAACACCGCGAGCCCGCCACCCGTGAGGCGCTGTTTACCGAGTTGTGACCCGCGGTCATTGTGCGCTCCTGCGGCATCCCCTAGCGTGAGCATGGAATCGGTTCCCGATCTCTCACGTGCGGGGGCACTGAGGTGCGGCCCGCGGACTCAAGGAGGAGGCAGCGAACATGACTGCACTGCGATCACGCCGGCACGGCTACATCGCGCTGGGGCTCACGGCCATCGCGGCTGTGACCCTCGCCGGGTGTGCCGAAGGAGGCGACAGCGGCGATTCGGGCGAGAGCAAGACCGTCCAGATCTCCGGCGGCATCACCGGCTCCGAGGCGGACAACCTGCAGAAGTCGTTCGATCAGTTCACCAAAGACACCGGGGTCAAGGTCGTCTACACGGGCGACAAGGGCTTCGAGGGCAACATCGTCACCAAGGTCGCGGGCGGATCTGCGCCCGACATCGCCATCGTCCCGCAGCCGGGTCTGCTCGCGTCGCTGGTCGGCACCGGCGAGGTCAAGGAAGGCACCAAAGAAGTCGAGGCCAACGTCGACAAGTACTGGGCCCCGGCCTGGAAGGAGTACGGCAGCGTCGACGGCACGTTCTACTCGGCGCCCATGCTCGCGAACGTCAAGGGCTACATCTACTACTCGCCGAAGAGCTTCCAGGAGTGGGGCGTCGAGGTTCCCAAGACGTGGGACGAACTGCTGACCCTCACCCAGACCATCCAGGAGAAGACGGGCGCGCCGCCGTGGTGCGCAGGGTTCTCGTCGGGTGACGCCTCGGGCTGGCCGGGGACGGACTGGATCGAAGACCTCGTCCTGCGTCAGGCCGGTGTCGACACCTACAACAGCTGGGCTGCCGGCGACGTGCCCTTCACCGACCCCGCCATCGCTTCTGCGTTCGACTCGGCGGGAGAGATCCTGCTGAACCCGCAGTACGTCAACGCGGGCTTCGGCGACGTCAAGAGCATCAACTCGACGGCGTTCGGCGATGTGGCGGCGAAGATCGCGGACGGTTCCTGCGCGCTGACCCACCAGGCCACGTTCCTCACCGCGAACCTGCTCACGGTCAAGACGGCCGATGGCGCGACCCCGACCATCGCCCCCGACGGCGACGTCTACGCGTTCGTCATGCCGGGCGAGAAGGAGGGCGACGTCTCGGTGTCGGGCGGCGGCGAGTTCGTCACCGCGTTCTCGGATGACGCGAACACGCAGAAGGTGCTCGAGTTCATGTCGACGCCGGAGTTCGCCGACACCCGCGTCAAGCTGGGCGGTGCGATCTCGGCCAACACCGGAGCCGACCCGTCCTTGGCCTCGAGCGAGTTCCTGACCGAGGCGATGACGCTGATCCAGGATCCCGACACCACGTTCGGATTCGACGCGTCCGACATGATGCCGGCCAGCGTCGGCTCGGGCTCGTTCTGGCGCGGCATGGTCGACTGGATCGACGGCAAGCCGACGACGCAGGTCCTGAGCGACATCCAGGCCGGTTACCAGGACTGATTCACTCCATCTCGGCCCGGGTCGGCGCTCACGCGTGGGCCCGGGCCGAGGTGACGGCATCCGTCGACGATGACGGGGGAAGGGTCACACATGTCGCACACCGCAACCACGCCGACGCAGCAGACTCAGGCGCCACCGCCGCATCCGCCGTCGAAACAGCCCTCGCAGACGACGACCCGCATCGTCGTCGCCATCGGCGCGATCCTCATCGTCGCGCTGGTGATCTTCATCCTCGTCGGCGGGCCGCAGCCCGACGCCAAGCCGGTCTCGCTCGGGTTCTCGTTCAACTCGTTCTTCCGCTGGATCGGCGAGATGGGTCCGATCGTGCAGATCCCGCTCGTCCTGGTGATCTTCGCGGCCGTCGTCGGGATCCTGCTGCTGCTCATCGAGTACGCGCCGCGGCACGGCACCGGCTACTTCTGGCTGCGGCTGGTCACGAGCTTCGCGATCCCGCTCCTCGCGTTCATGATGCTCCGCCCCTACCAGAACGCCGTGATCTACGTCGTGATCATCGCGCTCATCGCAGGCGGCCTGCTCTTCTACGTCGACTACCGGGCGCGCCAGGGGGCCGGCTACCTGTACCAGCTGACGCTGTTCCTCGCGCCGGCGCTCATCATGCTGCTCGTCGGGCTCATCTACCCGGCGATCTCGACGATCATCCAGTCGTTCTACGACAAGACCGGCGACAACTTCGTCGGCATGGACAACTACGTCTGGGCGTTCACCAACCCGCAGGGCTTCTGGTCGATCATCAACACCCTCATCTGGGCGGTGTTCGTGCCGATCTTCGCGACGGTCGTCGGTCTCGCCTACGCGGCGTTCATGGAGCGGGCGCGCGGCGAGCGGCTGCTCAAGGTGCTCGTGTTCATGCCGTTCGCGATCGCCCCGGTGAGCATCAGCCTCATCTGGAAGTTCGTGTACGACTACCGGCAGGGCGACCAGATCGGCCTGCTCAACGCGATCGTCGTCGCCTTCGGCGGTGAACCCGTGCGCTGGCTCGACACCTGGCCCCTCGTCAACACATTCTGCCTGCTCATCGCGTTCGTGTGGGCGCAGACGGGCTTCGCGATGGTCATCCTCTCGGCGGCGATCAAGGCCGTGCCCGTCGAGCAGATGGAGGCCGCGCAGCTGGACGGCACGACGGCCTGGCAGCGGTTCATCAACGTGACGGTGCCGGGCATCCGCACGTCGATCGTCGTGGTGCTCACCACGATCACGATCGCCGCGCTCAAGCTGTACGACATCGTCGCGGTGATGACCGGCGGCCGGTCGAACTCGACAGTGCTCGGCTTCGAGATGGTCAACCAGCAGCAGCGGTTCCAGAGCTACGGGCACGCGGCCGCGCTGGCCGTGCTGATCTTCGTGTTCGTCGCGCCGCTCATCGTCTACAACGTCATACAGCTGCGCAAGCAGAGGGAGGTGCGGTGATGGCCGCCGTCGACACCGCCGCGACGCCGAAGTTCGACCGCGGCGCCGCGCGCAGGGTCGCCCGTGAGACGCGCCGCAACGAGGCCCAGGCGCAGAAGCGGCTGACCTCGCCCGTAGCCACGGTGATCGCGATCCTGATCGCGTTCCTGTGGACGATCCCGACCCTCGGCCTGCTCATCACCTCGTTCCGCCCTGGCGCGGACTCGGCGTCGACAGGCTGGTGGACGGTGTTCACCAACCCGGACTTCACGCTGGGCAACTACCAGGAGGCCCTGACCTCGGGCGGCACGGCGCTGACCCTCGGTCAGTCGTTCCTCAACTCGCTGGCCATCACCATCCCGGTGACGGTGTTCGTGATCTCGCTCGCCGCACTCGGCGCGTACGCGTTCGCGTGGATGGACTTCAAGGGCCGCGGGTTCCTGTTCGTCGCGATCTTCGCGTTGCAGATCGTGCCGATCCAGATGGCTCTGGTGCCGCTGCTCAGCCTGTTCTCGCGCGGCCTCGAGATCGCCGGGGTCGGCATCTTCCCGGGGCTGGAGCTGCGTGAGATCGACCACAGCTTCGCGACCATGTGGATCGCCCACGTGATGTTCGGGCTGCCGTTGTCGATCTTCCTGCTGCACAACTTCATGGCAGAGATCCCGTCGGACGTCATCGAGGCGGCACGGGTGGACGGCGCCGGACACGGGCAGATCTTCTTCCGCATCATCCTGCCCCTGTCGATGCCGATCCTCGCGTCGTTCGCGATCTTCGAGTTCGTCTGGGTGTGGAACGACCTGCTGGTGGCGACGATCTTCGCGCCGACGTCGTCGTTGCCGATGACACAGACGCTCAACTCGTTGTCGGGCTCGTGGGGCGACCGCTGGTACCTGGTGTCGGCGGGGGCGTTCCTCGTGCTGGTGGTGCCGATGATCGTGTTCCTCGCGCTGCAGCGGTTCTTCGTCCGCGGCCTGATGGCGGGTGCGACGAAGGGCTGACGGTACGGAAAGCGGATGCCTCGGCCGACGATGCGCGTCGGTCGAGGCATCCGCTTCTCCGTGGACACGGGTCGCTAACCTGATCGCATGGACGCCTCCGCAGACGCCCCGGCCGCACCGGCCCTCGATCCCGGACTGAGCGCGGCCGACGTCGCGGAGCGGGTGGCCGCCGGGCGGACCAACGCACACACCGCCGACACGAGCCGCAGCGTCTGGAACATCGTCCGGGCGAACGTCTTCACGCTGTTCAACGGCATCGTGTTCGCGTGCTTCTTCGTGCTGTTCCTTCTGGGCCGGTGGCAGGACGCCCTCTTCGGCATCGCGGCGTTCGCCAACTCGATCATCGGGTGCGTGCAGGAGTTCCGCGCCAAGGCGGCGCTGGACCGGCTCGCCCTGCTGAACGCGCCGCGCGCCCGCGTGCGCCGCGAGGGACACGAGGCCGAGATCGCACCGGACGACGTCGTCATGGACGATGTGCTCGTGCTGCGGGCGGGCGATCAGGTGCCGGCGGATGCCGACGTCATCGAGAGCCGCAGCCTGCAGATCGACGAGTCGATGCTGACCGGCGAGTCCGACGCGGTCGACAAGCAGCCGGGGGACGAAGCGCTGTCGGGATCGATCGTGGTGGCCGGCGAAGGTGCGGCGCGGGTCACGCGGGTCGGCGCGGACTCTTACGCGAACCGGTTCGCCGGCGAGGCGAAGCGCTTCTCGCTGGTGGCGTCCGAGGTGCGCAACTCGGTCAACCGGGTGCTGAAGTGGATGAGCTGGATCATCGGGCCTGTCGGCCTGCTGGTGTGCAACGCCCAGATGATGGTGTTCGGCGGGTGGGCGGCGGCGTTCGAGAGCGGCGACTGGGTGCAGGCGATCGTCAACTCGATCGCGGCGATCACCGCGATGATCCCGCTCGGACTCGTGCTCATGACGTCGATCGCGTTCGCCGTCGCGGCCGCCAAGCTCGCGTCCAAGCAGGTGCTGGTCAACGAACTGCCTGCCGTCGAGGGGCTCGCCCGTGTCGACGTGATCTGCCTCGACAAGACCGGCACGCTGACGGCCGGCGAGATCGCGTTCGACGCGCTGCAGCCTCTCGGCGGTGGGGCGCCCGAGCAAGGAGCCGTGCTGGGCTGGTTCGGTGCCGCGCCGGACGCCAACGCCACCGCGCGCTGCCTGCGCGAGCCGTTCCCCGTCGCCGAGCTGCTCGCCGCCGCGGCCTACATCCCGTTCTCGTCCGCCCGGAAGTGGAGCGCTGTCTCGTTCGCCGCCGGCCCCGCCGGCGCGTGGGTGCTGGGCGCCCCCGAGATGGTGTTCGGGGATGCCGCCACCGAGCCGTCCTCCGAGCTCGGCCGGGTGGTCACCGAGCTCGCCTCGACCGGTCGTCGCACGCTGGTGCTCGGCCACGCCGACACGGCGATCGACCCGGCAGAGGTCGAGGACGAGCGGCTGCCCCCAGCGCTCCGGGCGGTGGCGGTGGTGACCTTCCAGGAGCAGGTGCGGCCCGACGCCGCGCAGACCCTGGAGTACTTCGCCGCGCAGGGCGTCGGCGTGCGCGTCATCTCGGGCGACAACCCGCGCACGGTCGCGGCGATCGCCCGCAGCGTGGGCGTCGACGTGGCCGAGGGCTTCGACGCACGCCGTCTGCCGGACGACGATGCCGAGCTCGGCGAGGTGCTCGAGCACAACCTCGTGTTCGGGCGGGTCACGCCCGAGCAGAAGAAGCGCATGGTCATCGCCCTGCAGCAGCGCGGCCACACGGTCGCGATGACCGGTGACGGGGTGAACGACGCCCTCGCCATCAAGACGGCCGACCTCGGCATCGCGATGAACTCGGGGGCCGCCGCCACCAAGGCGGTCGCCCGCATCGTGCTGCTCGACGGCCGCTTCTCGCACCTGCCTGAGGTGGTCGCCGAGGGGCGGCAGGTCATCGCGAACATCGAGCGCGTCTCGATGCTGTTCTTCACGAAGACCGCCTATGCGACGGGCCTCGCGGTGCTGTTCGGCGTGCTGGTGCTGCCGTTCCCGTTCCTGCCGCGGCAGCTGTCGATCACCGACGGCCTGACCATCGGCATCCCGGCCTTCTTCCTGGCGCTGCTGCCGAACACGCAGCGGTACGTGCCCGGGTTCCTGCGGCGCTCGCTGAGCTTCGCGATCCCCGCGGGGGCGATCATCGCGATCTCGCTCACGCTCTACTCGCTGGCCGCCACGGCGATCGGCATCGGTCAGCCGGAGCTGCGCACCGGCTCGACGATCATCCTCGCGATCGTCGGCATCTGGGTGCTCACTGTGCTGTCACGGCCGATCACGCGCCTCAAGGGGCTCATCATCGGTGCGATGTTCATCGGCCTCGTCGGCGTGTTCACGATCCCGTTCCTGACCGAGTTCTTCCAGCTCGTCGACCCCGGCGAGGAGGCCGCGTGGCTCATCGTGGTCGTGACGGCGCTCACGATCGGCGCGATCGAGATCGTGCGGTTCTTCCACCGCCGGTACGTGGCGAAGGCGCTCGCCGCGGTGTGATCAGCCCGAGGCCGCGGGGTCCGGCCCCGCGTCGATCGTGGAGCGCGCGAAGTGTCGCGAGCCGGGCGGCGCCCACAACGCGACCAGGATCATGGCCTCGATCGCGAGGTCGATCATCGAGCCCCAGTCCCACCCGTCCGTGGTCGTGATCGTGAGCACGCTCAGCACGACGAGCACGCCGAGGTAGATCGTCGCGAACAACCGCGACAGCCGGCTGCCGCGGGCGAGACCGGAGGCCATGCCGATCAGCAGCAGGCCGAACAGGATGACCGCCGCGCCGAGCAGCGACACGCGCAGCACGTCGGGCGAAGCGACCTCGTAGCGGCTGAGCAGCACCAGCACGCCCAGCGCGACGTTCGCGAACGCGCTCAGGTACACCAGCACGACGGCGATCGTGACGATCACGGGACGTCGCCGGCGGGGCTCCACGGCGGTCACGGACGGGTCGGCGCTCACGCGACCACTGTAACGATCCGGCTCAGCCGGAGCACCCCAACCGGTCCTGGACCGCATGCATGGCGTCGATCTCGGCCGTCTGGCCGGTCTTCATCGCCTGCGCGACCTCGAGCGCGCGCGGATCGCTGCCCAGCTCGAGCAGGGCATCCGCCATCGGGATCGCGCCCTCGTGGTGGCGGATCATGAGCGTCAGGAACTGGCAGTCCGCCGCCGTGCCGGTCGCCGCCTGGAGGGCCGCGATCTCGTCGGCCGAGGCCATGCCCATCGCCTCGCGCGCTTGGGCGTCGGTCATCGGCTCGGACGACGCCTGACCGTGCTGGTGGCCGGCGGTGGCGGCATCCATCCATTGCATCATCGGACCGCCGGCCTGGGGCAGACCCCACCGCACGAGCCAGTCGAACATCTCACCGCGCTGCGCGGCCTGCGACGTGGCGATGTCGTACGAGAGGGCCCGGAGCTCTTCGTCGTCGGTCTTGCGGTAGATCTCCATCGCGAGCTCGATCGCCTGCGCGTGGTGCACCTGCATGTCGCGCGAGAAGCCCGCCTCGGGCGAGGTCGTGCCCGGGGTGGACGCGGCGGACTGCGTGCCGAACATCGTGAAGCGGCCGACGGCGAAGCCGAGCGCGCCGATCAGCACGAGCGCGACGACGATGACGATCCATCGCTGCGTGCGTCCTGCTGACGGCGCGTCCGACATCGCGGCGCCTACTTCTTGCCGGGGGCGTCGAGCCCGCCGGTGCACATCGCGCTCGGCTCGGGAGCGTTGGTGGAGTGCCAGTACGCGGTGATGAACTCCTTGATGCGTGCGTCGTCGGCCGAGTCGACCTTGAGCTGTGCGTTCCAGGCGCTCACCGCGATGGGCGTGTCCATGCCGTCGTACGGCGACATGGTGGCGAACGTCGACGGCATGAGCGCCTCGAGCTTCGCGATGTCGCCCTCCGACACCTGCGCGGGGTCGTACGTGATCCACACGGCGCCGTGCTCGAGGTCGTGGACGGCGTTCTCGTTGGGGACGGGCTCGGTGTAGATGCCGCAGTTGAGCCAGATCGCGTTGTGATCGCCGCCGGCAGGCGGGGTCTGCGGGTAGTCGACGGCGCCTTCGACGTGGGTCGCGGTGTTGTCGAACGTCTCGACGCCCTCGATCGCGCTGCCGTCGCCGTCCCCGCGGGCGTACGTCGGCGCGGGAGCGGGGGCGAAGACGAAGGATGCCACGATCGCGGCGACGACGGCGACCGCGGCCGCGGAGCCGACGATCCACCACACGAGCTTGCTGCGGCGGCGCTTGGCGAGCTGCTTCTGGTACTCGGCCAGCTTCTCCTGCCGCTTCTGCTCGCGCTGCTGCTTGACGCTGAGATTGATCTGGGCCTGAGTGGCCGGGTTGCCGCTCGTGCGCTTGTCGGCGGGGGTCGGGGTCGGGGTCATGTGCTCGATCTCGGCTCGGCCGCCGGGCGCGGGGCCCGCGGGGAGGGGTGCTGGACTGCCTTCATCCTATGCGGCCGCATGCAAGCGTCGGCTGGGAGCGAGCCGACAGCGAGCGCGCTTGCAGGCCGGGTCGAGGCATCCGCTATCCTGGACTCTCGAATCGATTCGACTTCTCCTGTCGCCTGATTCCCGCGCCGAAACGAAATACGCCGTTGCTCGATACCGCTTCCGTTCCTGTTCAGAGACCCGAAAACCACCCCGACGAGCCGCGGCCGCAGCCGGCGCCTCGCCCCGACACCGGCGCCATCCGCACGCTGGGCAGCAACCCGGCCACCGCGCCGATCGTCCTGCACCCCGGCGACTCGATCCCGCACCGCCGCCGGGTGCTCTACATCGTGCTGCTCGGCGCGCTCACGGCCCTCGGCCCGTTCACGATCGACCTCTATCTCCCGGCGTTCCCGGTGCTGGAGGAGGACTTCCAGACGACGGCGGCGCTCATCCAGCTGACGCTCACCGGCACGATGATCGGCTTCGCGCTGGGCCAGCTCATCGTCGGACCGCTGAGCGACAAGGTCGGCCGGCGCGTGCCGCTGCTGAGCGTCACCGCGCTGCACGTGCTCGCGAGCACGGCGGCCGCCCTCGCCCCGACGCTCGAGCTGCTCTCGGTCGCGCGCGTGCTGCAGGGCGCGGGCGCCGCCGCCGGCGGTGTCGTCGCCGCGGCCATCGTGCGCGACCTGTTCGGCGGCCGACGCCTCGTCGTGATGCTCTCGCGCCTCGCACTCGTGTCGGGCGTCGCGCCGGTGCTCGCACCGCTCGTGGGCTCGGCGCTGCTCGCGGTCATGCCATGGCGCGGCATCTTCGTGGTGCTCGCGGCGTACGGCGCGATCATGCTGGTCTCGGCGATCATCTTCCTGCCCGAGACGCTGCCCAAGGCCCGCCGCAGCGAACGCGGCACCACCACGGTCTGGCAGCGGTACCGGAGCGTGTTCAGCGACCGCGTCTTCATCGGTGTGCTCATCATCGGCGGCATGACCTTCTCGGGCATGTTCTCGTACCTGTCGAGCTCGTCGTTCCTGTTCCAGCAGACCTACGGCTTCGACGCGCAGCAGTACGGCATCCTGTTCGCCGTCAACTCCCTCGGCGTCGTCGTGGGCGTCCAGACCGCATCGCGGCTGGCGGCCCGGTTCGGCCCTCAGTGGGTGATGGCCTGGTCGACCGCGGTGCTCGTGCTGGCGGGATCCGCCATCGTCGTCACCGATCAGCTGGGACTCGGCCTGTGGGGCACCGTCGTGCCGCTGTGGGTCTTCATCGCGGCGTGCGGCTTCACGTTCCCGTGCGTGCAGGTGCTCGCGCTCGACCGTCACGGCAAGGCGGCGGGCACCGCGCAGTCGATCATCGGCGCGACGAACTTCGGTGTGGCGGGGCTCGTGTCGCCGCTCGTCGGCTGGATCGCCCGGGATGCCGGCATCACGGCGACCACGATGGCCTCGGTCATGGTCGGCTGCTCGATCATCGGCCTGCTGTCGCTGTGGCTCGTCGTGCGACCGCGGTCGGTCGAGCGCCTGGCGCCCTGAGCACGCCTCAGCGCGGGCTGTCTGTCGACAGCGGCCGGCGCACCGGCTGCAGGACGAAGATGCGCGCGGTGCGGCCGGCGTCGCGCTCGTACTGGCGGTAGTCCGGCCACTGCGCCTCCATGAGCGCCCAGGCGGCGTCGCGCTCCTCGTCCGGCACGAGCGTCGCGCGGACGGCCATGCGCCGGCCGCGCACGGTGATCTCGACGTCCGGGTGGGCGAGCAGGTTCGCCGTCCACGCGGGATGCCGCGCGCCCGCCCAGTTCGTCCCGGCCACCAGAGCACGGCCGCCGCCGTCGGCGGTGTACATGAGCGGTGCGTCGCGCGGCTCACCCGACTTGGCGCCGATCGTGTGCAGGACGAGCGAGGGCACCAGGAACGCGGTCAGCTGCACGCGCCCGCCCGTGAGGCGCGACACGAGCCGCTCCAGGGGCGGCAGCACGCTGGTCGCGAAGCGGCGGAACCATCCGGTGCGCGAGAGCGGCGCGGCGAACTCCCGGACGACATCGATGAAGGGCATCACTCGGTCCTTTCGACCGGCTGCAGGCGGAACAGGCGCACGGTGCGTCCCGACTCGCGCTCGTAGTCGCGGTAACCGGGCCACTGCGCCTCGATGCGGGCCCACGCGGCGTCGCGCTCGGCGTCCGGCACCATCGTCGCATGCACCGGCATGCGGCGTCCGCGCACGGTGATCGCGGCATCCGGGCGGGCGAGCAGGTTCGCCGTCCAGGCGGGATGGCGGGAACCGGCGAAGTTCGTGCCGGCGACGATCGCGCGCCCGTGACCATCGGGGGTGTACATCAGAGGCACCTCGCGCGGTTCTCCCGAGCGCGCGCCGACGGTGTGCAGCACGAGCGAGGGCACGAGCAGCGCGCTCAGCTGCACGCGTCCGTGCGAGACCCCCGCGACGAACCGCTCCACCGGCGGCAGGAGCACCGGTCCGATGAACCGTCGGAACACGCGGGTGCGGGTGAGCGGCGCGATCACGGTGCGCACCACGTCGACGACAGCGGTCATCCCGCCATCCTGTCGGACCGCGACGCGCAGCGTGGGCGATTCGCTCGGTGTCGCGCCCGGTCGGGACAGGCAGAATGGGGCGATGACCGACCTGGGACGGAGGGATGCCGCGCCGCGCGTGGCGTCGACCGTCGTCGCCCAGCTCGTCGCGGGCGTGCTGCTCGCGGCTGCCTCGGTCGCCCTCGGCTGGTGGATCCTGAGTCGAGGCCCCGAGCCGCTGCCGATCGACGACTGGTGGAACGCGCTCGTCGCCCAGTGGTGGCATCCCGCCCTCGCCGGCTTCTCCCGCGTCATGAACTGGATCGGCGGCGGCTGGGTCGGCGTGCTGGCGGTGCCGATCGGCGGGGCGATCGGGCTCGTGGTGCTGCGCCGGCCGTGGGCGGCGGCCTACTTCCTGGCGGCAGAGGCCGCCTCGGCCGCATTCGTGCAGGTCCTCAAGCACGCGTTCGGCCGCGTGCGCCCCGAAGACATCCTGGTGGTCTCGGACTACGGCTCGTATCCGTCCGGCCATGTCGCGAACGCCGCCACGATCGCGGTCGCCGCTTTCGTGATCCTCCCGCGCGTGTGGGTCGCCGTCGTCGGCGCGGCGTGGGTGCTGCTCATGGCGTTCAGCCGCACGTACCTGCACGCCCACTGGCTGTCCGACACCGTCGGCGGCGCGCTTATCGGTGCGGCCGCGGCGCTGCTGGTCGCCGCCGTCTTCGCCGTCCCGCTGACCCGGGAGAGAGCGGATGCCGCCTCCCGGGGCCCCTGGCTAGGCTGAGCCCATGACCGCCGCGCCCGCGTCCGAGCCCACCGCATCCGACCCGGCCGTCGCGGCCGCCGAGGCCGAGCTGGCACGGCTGCGTGCCGAGGCCGACGCCGCCGAGGCGCAGCTGAAGGCAGCGCAGGCCAGGGCCGCGCTCGCCGCGGCCGAGGCGGAGGCCGCCAAGGCCCGGGTCGCCGGGGGAGCCGGGGCCGCGGCATCCACTCCCTCGCCCGAGGGCGCGGCTCCCGCACCCGCCTCAGAGCAGGTGTCTTCGCCGGGACAGGAGGCCCCAGAGGCGCCGGTGCCGGCCGGAACACCTGTCGTGGAGAAGCAGAACGAGCAACAGACCGAGCCGGTCGATGGCGCGCCGCTCGACGCGGGCGAGGTCGCCGCGGTCGTCAAGGGCTACGCGTTCGAGGCGGCGACGCTCGACCTCGGGGCCCTGGTCAACGGCGAGCCGGTGGCCGAGGCGCAGATCCGCATCCCCCTGGCGATGATGAATCGCCACGGACTCGTCGCCGGTGCCACCGGAACCGGCAAGACCCGCACGCTGCAGGGACTGGCGGAACAGCTCGCGGCGAAGGGCGTGCCGGTGTTCGCGGCCGACATCAAGGGCGATCTGTCGGGCGTCGCGACGCCGGGGGAGCAGAGCGACAAGCTGCTCGCGCGCACGCGGGCGATCGGGCAGGACTGGAAGCCCGAGGCGTCGGTCACCGAGTACTTCGCGCTGGGCGGCGTCGGCAAGGGCGTGCCGGTCCGCGCGACGGTGTCGGGTTTCGGGCCGCTGCTGCTGAGCAAGGTGCTCGGGCTGAACGCGACGCAGGAGTCGAGCCTCGGCCTGGTCTTCCACTACGCCGACGCCAACGGCCTCGCGCTCGTCGACCTGTCGGACCTGCGTGCCGTGCTCACGCACCTCACGAGCGACGAGGGCAAGGCCGAGCTCAAGGAGCTGGGCGGCCTGTCGGCGGCCACGGCCGGGGTGATCCTGCGCGAGCTCATCACCTTCGCCGATGCCGGCGCCGACGTGTTCTTCGGCGAGCCGGAGTTCGCCGTGACGGACTTCCTGCGCACGGCCCCCGACGGGCGCGGACTCATCAGCCTGCTCGAGGTTCCCGGGGTCATCGACAAGCCGGCGCTGTTCTCGACGTTCCTGATGTACCTGCTCGCCGAGCTGTTCGAGATCCTCCCGGAGGTGGGGGATGCCGACAAGCCGAAGCTGGTGTTCTTCTTCGACGAGGCGCACCTGCTGTTCAAGGACGCGTCGAAGGACTTCCTCGCCGCGATCACGCAGACCGTCCGACTCATCCGCTCGAAGGGCGTCGGCGTCTTCTTCGTCACGCAGACCCCGAAGGACGTGCCCTCGGACGTCCTCGCCCAGCTCGGCTCGCGCGTGCAGCACGCGCTGCGCGCGTTCACGCCCGACGATGCCAAGGCGCTGCGGGCGACAGTCGGCACCTACCCGAAGTCGGGCTACGACCTGGAGCGCGTGCTGCAGGAGCTCGGCACGGGCGAGGCGATCGTCACGGTGATGAGCGAGAAGGGCGCACCGACCCCGGTCGCCTGGACCCGGCTGCGGGCGCCGCAGGGACTCATGTCGCCGACGCCCGACCCGGCCATCGAGGCCGCCGTGAAGGCGTCGCCGCTGCTGGCGAAGTACGGCACCGCGATCGACCGCGAGTCGGCGCGCGAGATCCTGGCAGCCAAGATGAAGGCCGCCGACGACGCCGCCGCGGCGGAGGATGCGGCGCTCGCGAAGGCCAAGGCCGACGCGGAGTACGCCAAGCAGAAGGCCGCCATCGACAAGCAGCAGGCGACGGCCGACAAGCAGCAGGCGGCGGCCGAGAAGAAGGCCCAGCAGGAGTACGAGCGGCTGCTCAAGAAGACCGCGGGGACCACGCGCACGTCGCGCACTTCACAGAAGTCCCCCATCGAACAGATCCTCAACTCCAAGTCGACGCAGACTATCCTCGGGGGAGTGATCCGCGGGATCTTCGGCACCGGCAAGCGCTGAGACCCTTCTCGAAAGCGGATCGGCCCCCTCGATCCCGGAAGGCCTTCGCGTGCGCAGACCGAAGACCGTCGCCGTGCTCGCGGCCGCCATCGTGGCCGCCGCGGTCGGTGCGACGCTCGCGGTGCTCGGCGTGCCGGTGGGCGAGTCGTCGCCCGCCGAGGCCGTGCCGAGCACGCGCGCGTCGACGGACGGGCCGGGTGGAGAAGCCGTGGGGATCGCTTCCGCGCACCAGATCGACGACACCGTGACCGCCGACGACTACTGCTACGTCGAGGCCATGATCTACTACCGCGTCAAGGAGGAGGAGCTCGCCCGGACGCTGCTGCGCAAGGACGGCATCGCCGCGGACGCCCAGGCGTTCGCGAAGAGCCTGGTCGCCGCGGATCTCGCCGAGCTCGACGACCTTCGTGCGTGGTACGTCACGTGGGCGCCGGCGCGTCCGCTCGAAGCGCCCACCGACGGCCCGTGCGGCGGGCACGGCTCCGACCACGCCCAGATGCCTGGCATGCCGACGTGGTCGGCCGAACAGGGCCTCGTCGACGCGCAGTCACCCGACGCAGAGCGCCGGTTCGCCGAGATCGCCCGTGACCAGAACGCCGGGATGGTGGCGCTGGTCGCCCTCATCCTCGACGGCGATCCGCACCCCGACGTGCGGAGGTCCGCCGAGGCCGTGCTCGAGCGCGAGCAGATGGATGCCGCCACGGTCGCCGGTCTGCTCGCCCCCTGACCGCGACCGCTGACCTCCGCCCCTCACCGTCGCCGCCCGACCTCTCGGACGCCTGACCCGTCCACACCGGACCGCGGGAGCAGGGGGCGGAGGAGGCATAGCCTGGGGGGATGGCGACGAAGCCCCCGGCAGCCGACATCGACGAATCCCTCGTGCGCGTGACGCGACCCCAGAAGGTCGCGGTGGGCGTGCCCGCCGTGCTGCACGCGCTGCAGGTCGCGAACGAGCAGATGGGCGCGACGCGCTCGGTGCAGACACTGCTGCGCGTCAACCAGAAGGACGGGTTCGACTGCCCCGGCTGCGCGTGGCCCGAGGAGGACAAGCGGCACATCGCGGAGTTCTGCGAGAACGGCGCCAAGGCCGTCGCCGAAGAGGCGACGCTGCGCCGCGTCGGCCCGGAGTTCTTCGCCGCCCACACGATCGACCAGCTGCGCGCGCACGATGACTGGTGGCTGGGGCAGCAGGGGCGCCTGACGCATCCGATGCTGCGAGACGAAGGGGCGACCCACTACCGCCCGATCTCGTGGGACGACGCGCTGCGGCTCGTCGCCGACGAGCTGCGCAGCCTGGACGACCCTGACGAGGCCGTCTTCTACACCTCCGGCCGCACGTCGAACGAGGCGGCGTTCCTGTATCAGCTGCTGGTTCGGGGCCTCGGCACGAACAACCTGCCGGACTGCTCCAACATGTGTCATGAGTCGTCGGGCTCGGCCTTGACCGAGACGATCGGCATCGGCAAGGGCACCGTGTCGATCGACGACATCCACGAGGCCGACCTGCTGATCGTCGCGGGGCAGAACCCGGGCACCAACCATCCGCGCATGCTGTCGGCGCTCGAGAAGGCCAAGCAGCGCGGCGCCACGATCATCGCCGTGAACCCGCTTCCCGAGGCGGGGCTGCTGCGCTTCGAGAACCCGCAGACCGTCCGCGGGGTCGCGTTCGGCGGCACACAGCTCGCCGACGGCTTCGTGCAGATCCGGCTGGGCGGCGACCAGGCGCTGTTCCAGGCGATCGGCAAGCACCTGCTGGAAGCCGAGGAGCGGGACGGCAGTGTGCTCGACCACGCGTTCATCGCGGCACACACGAGCGGCTTCGACGCGTACCGCCGGGCGATGCGGGATGCCGCGTGGCCCGACCTCGTCGCCGCCACCGGCATCCCCGAAGATGCGCTGCGCCACGTGGGCGAGGCGGTGCGCACCTCGAAGGCGACGATCGTGTGCTGGGCGATGGGCCTCACGCAGCACAAGCATTCGGTGCCGACGCTGCGCGACATCGTGAACGTCCTGCTGCTGCAGGGCAACATCGGGCGACCGGGCGCTGGTGTGTGCCCGGTCCGCGGACACTCCAACGTGCAGGGCGACCGCACGGTCGGCATCTATGAGAAGCCGTCCGAGGTCTTCCTCTCCGCCCTGGACCGCGAGTTCGCATTCGCGGCGCCCCGTCCGCACGGCTTCGACACTGTCGAGGCGATCCGCGCGATGCGCGACGGGCGCGTGCGGGTCTTCGTCGGGATGGGCGGCAACTTCGTGTCGGCCACGCCCGACACCGCCGTCGTCGAGGCGGGGATGGCCGGGATCGGCCTCACCGTGCACGTGTCGACCAAGCTCAACCGCTCGCACGTCGTCACCGGGCGCCGCGCGCTCATCCTGCCCACGCTCGGCCGCACGGATCGCGACCGCCGCGCCGGGGTCGACGGCACCCTGCGCGAGCAGCGCGTCACCGTCGAGGACTCGATGGGCGCCGTCCACGCCTCGCGCGGCCGGCTCGCCCCGCCGTCCGAGGCGCTGCTCAGCGAGGTCGCGATCGTCGCCCGGCTGTGCGCCCTCGTGTTCGAGGGAGGAATGGATGCCGAGGGCCAGGGCACCCGTCGACCCAACGCGCCGCAGGCGGACTGGGCCGCGCTGGAGGCCGACTACGCGCTCATCCGCACGCACATCGAGCGCGTGGTGCCCGGTTTCGACGACTTCGAGGCGCGCATCGACAAGGGGCGCACGCTGCACCTGCCGAACGGGCCGCGCGACGCACGGCGCTTCGCCACCGCCGACGAGCGCGCCCGCTTCACGGTGAACCCGCTGGAGTATCCGGTGATCCCGCCCGGACGACTGCTGCTGCAGACCCTGCGGTCCCACGACCAGTACAACACCACGATCTACGGCAAGGACGACCGCTACCGCGGCATTCACGGCGGGCGCCGCGTCGTGCTCGTCAACGCACTCGACATCGACGCGCTGGGCTTCGCGGAGGGCGATGTCGTCGACCTGGTGTCGGAGTGGACCGGGCGCGACGGCGGCGTCGAGGAGCGGTGCGCCGAGGCGTTCCGCATCGTGGCGTACTCGACTCCGCGCGGGAACGCGGCCGCGTACTACCCCGAGACGAACGTGCTCGTGCCCCTGGACTCGGTGGCCGACGTGTCGAGGACCCCGACGTCGAAATCGGTGGTGGTGCGCCTGGAGCGGCGCACGCACGCCGGGTGAGCGGCATCCACCCGTCCCGACCGTCCGAGGCGGCCATTGCGCCCCCGGCAGGCGCGCCGATACGTTCGTGCGTGACGACGGGAGAACCCACATGAGCACGACTGTCGGCACCGAGACCCAGCCCTCGCTGAAGGGCGGACTGGGTCAGGTCATCCTCGCGACGCTCGCCTCGACCGTCGGATTCTGGGCGTGGATGGCGATCTCTCCGCTGCAGGGCATCTACGCCGACGAGATGTCGCTGGACCAGGGGCAGATCTCGGTCATGCTCGCCATGCCGGTGCTCGTGGGCGCACTGGGCCGGGTGCCGGTGGGGGCGCTCACCGACCGGTTCGGCGGTCGCCGCGTCTTCACGCTGGTGCTGCTGGCGGGGGTGCCGGCGGTGCTGCTCGTGGCGCTCGCGGGCTCGATCGCGAGCTATCCGCTGCTGCTGGTGGCGGCATTCCTGCTCGGCATCCCCGGCACGATCTTCGCGGCCGGCATCCCGTTCTCGAGCGCGTGGTTCACCCCCGCCCGCCGCGGCTTCGCGACCGGCGTGTTCGGCATGGGCATGATCGGCACCGCGGTGTCGGCCTTCGCGACGCCGCGCCTCGCGCAGAGCATCGGATACCTGCCCACGCATCTGCTGATCGCCGGGATCATGGTGGCGATGGCGGTCGTCGTCTGGCTGGTGATGCGCGAATCGCCGGCCTGGAAGGCCAGTCATCAGAAGCTCGTGCCGAAGGTGATCGGCGCGCTGAAGCTGCCGATCACGTGGGAGATGTCGTTCCTGTACGCGATCGTGTTCGGTGGCTTCGTCGCCTTCTCGACCTTCCTGCCGAAGTACCTCACGACCATCTATCCCGGAGAGGTGGATGCCGTCGGCGCAGGCACCAGGACGGCCCTGTTCGCGGCGGCCGCCGTGATCGCCCGCCCGATCGGCGGTGTGCTGGCCGACCGGTTCGGACCCAAGGTGATCACGCTGATCTCGCTCGCCGGCATCGTCGCCGCGGCGTACGTCGTCGGCCAGCAGCCGCCCGAGGGCGTGCTCACCGGCACGGTGTTCCTGCTCATGGCGGCGGCGATGGGACTCGGCATGGGCGCGGTGTTCGCGTGGGTCGGCCCCTCGACGCCGCCCGACAAGGCGGGCGCGGTCACCGGCGTCGTCGCCGCGGCGGGAGGCCTGGGCGGGTACTTCCCACCGCTGGTCATGGGCGCGACCTACAACGCCGAGACCAACTCGTACGCGCTCGGGCTGTGGCTGTTGATCCTCGTGGCAGCCGGCGCGCTCGTCGTCGCCGGCATGCTGCGCGACGCGCGGCCGTCGAAGGGCTGACGCGTGGCCGCCACCGCGGCGCAGTCGCGGAGGGGCGGATCGAGCTCGCCGGCGAGCCGGTGCGCGAGGTGGCGCCGACCGCGGGCTTCCGCGCGGTGCCGGTGCGGATCGTCGCGCTCTAGGCTGGAGGCATGACCCGAGCCGCCGTCGTGACAGTGTCGGACCGGGCGACCCAGGGCACCCGCGAGGACACCAGCGGACCCGTCGCCGTCGCCGCACTGCGCGAGGCCGGATTCTCGTGCGACGACGCGGTGATCGTGCCGGACGGGGCGGACAGCGTCGAGCGCGCGCTCACCGCGCTGGTGGTCGCCGGCGTCGGACTCGTGATCACCACGGGCGGCACCGGTGTCGCGCCGCGGGATCAGACGCCCGAAGGCACCGCGCGCGTGGTGACCCGCGAGGTGCCGGGCATCGCCGAAGAGCTGCGCCGCCGCGGTGCGGCCGAGAAGCCGGCGGGCATGCTCACGCGCGGCATCGCCGGCGTCGTCGACCCGCACGGCGTGCTCGTGGTGAACCTGCCCGGTTCGCCCGCCGGGGTCGCCTCGGGGATGCCGGTGGTGCTGTCGGTCGCGCGGCACGTGCTCGACCAGCTCCACGGCGGAGACCACCGATGACCGGGATCGGAACGGGCACCGGCGCCGTGCGGCTGGCCGCGATCAGCTCCGAGCCGCTCGACCTCGAGGCCCACCTGCGCGCCGTCGACGACCCGCGCATGGGCGCCGTCACGACGTTCGTCGGGCGCGTGCGCGACCACGACCCCGACGCCGCAGAGGCCGTCGTCGCACTGGAGTACTCGGCGCATCCTGACGCGCCGGCCGCGCTGGAGCGGCTCGCCGCAGAGGCGGTGGGCGCGTCGGACGCGCTCGTGGCCGTGTCGCACCGGGTGGGCACGCTCGCCGTCGGCGACGCGGCGGTCGTGATCGCCGTCGCCTCGGCTCACCGGGCCGAGGCGTTCGAGGTGTGCCGCACCCTCATCGAGACCATCAAGACCGGCCTGCCGGTCTGGAAGCGGCAGCTCGAGTCCGACGGCACCGCCACCTGGCTGGGCCTGGGCGGCTGACGCCTCGCGTCCTTCCGGCTCAGCCGCCGGCGAACGGGGGCAGTACGTCCACCAGGTCGTCCGCGCCGAGCGTCGTGTCGTCGGCGACGCGCGAGCCGCCGACGAGGACGGCGCAGCGGGGGAGGATGCCGCCGAGCCCCGGGTGCGCGGCCGACACGGCGGCGCGCAGCGCGCCGAGGGTCGTCTCGCCCCGGCGCTCGGTGTCGAGCCCCGTCGCCTCCTGCGCGGCGGCGAAGTAGCGGACGACGGCCACTACTGCTGCTCCCAGCCCTCGGCGAGGTCGGCGACCTCGCGCAGCGCCGCCAGCACCTCTGCCGGGTCGCTGCCAGCGCGACCGGCGGCAAGTCCTGCGGCGAAGGCGCCGAGCGGTGCGGCCGGGCGCGCGACATGGTTCGCGACCACCTTGGTGAGCTCGAGCACCGCCGCGACGGGCACGTCGTCGGGCGCGAGGCCGAGTCGCTCGCGCAGCGCGGCGGCCCAGTCGTCGAGGGCTTCGGGCGGAAGGGGGCGGGACTGCTCGCTCATGACGGCTCCTCACTGGCGGCGTACGGGTGCGCGGTCGCGGTGCGTGCGCGGGCCTCTTCCAGATCCTGCCACGTGTCGACGTCGCGGGTCAGGTCGCCGGGCGCGGTCACGACGGTGATGGCCAGGTCGTCGACCAGCGCCCGCATCGAGGCATCCCGCCCGCCGTTCGGAAGAGTGGATGCGGCCTGCCGCAGCGCGTGCGTGCGGTACACGCCGATGAGCCACTGCGGGCGGCTCGAGGCGTCGCCGAGGCAGAGTCCGTCGGCGTCGGAGGGGAGCAGCACGATGTCGTCCACGAGCCGGCGCACCGCGGCGCCGACGGACGGGAGGTCGCAGGCCAGCAGCAGCGTCCACTCGGGGTCGTCCGTCGCCGGCCACGAGGCGAGCGCGGCGACCGTCGCGGCCGCGGGGCCCGAGAACGGCGGGTCTTCGCGGACCCAGGCGACCCCGAGGGTCTCATCGAGGACGGGCGCCACGACCGTGACGGGTCGCGCGCCGGCGTCGGCCGCCGCCTGCGCGGCGGAGGCGAGCAGCGTCTGCCCGCCGACGTCGAACAACGGCTTCGCGGCGCCGTCGACGCGAGTCGCGCGGCCGCCGGCGAGCAGGATCGCGCCGAGCCGGGTCACGGCCGCTGGTCCCCCTCGCCCGGGCGCAGCCAGTCGCCGCTCTTGCCGCCGGTCTTCGCGATGATGCGCACGTCGTCGATCGACGTGCCCTTGTCGAGCCCCTTCACCATGTCGACCACGGCGAGGGCCGCGACCGAGACGGCGGTGAGCGCCTCCATCTCGACCCCGGTGCGGTCGGCCGTGTGGACCGTCGCCTCCACCTTCACCCCGTCGTCGGCGATCGTGAGGTCGACCGCGGCGCCGTGCACGCCGATGACGTGAGCGAGAGGCAGCAGTTCGGGGGTGCGCTTGGCGCCCTGGATGCCCGCGATGCGCGCGACCGCGAGCACGTCGCCCTTGGGCACCGCGCCGTCGCGCAGGGCGGCCACCACGTGCGGGGCGCAGCGGACGAACCCGCGCGCCGTGGCCGAGCGGACGGTCGGCTGCTTGAGCGTCACGTCGACCATGCGCGCGTGCCCTGCCGCGTCGAGGTGGGTGAACATCGGCCCGGTGCCGGGCGAGCTGGGCGGTTCCGGGTGCGTCGACTGGTCGGCGGTCATGAGATCAGCATGACATCGACGAGCTCGCCCTCGGCCACGGCCTCGACGTCGGCCGGCACCACGGCGTACGCCTCGGCACGCCCGAGGCCGCCGGCCAGGTGCGAGCCGCCGGAGGTCGCGGGCCGCACGCGCCACGCGCGCGGATCGGCGGTGTCGATGACGACCGGAAGGTACTGGCGCCTGCCCGGGGGAGTGCGCCAGCCGGCCGCCGCAGGGAGCGACAGCACGCGCCGGTCGTCGGCCGTGCGTCCCTGCAGGTGCAGCAGCGCCGGCCGGACGAACACCTCGAACGACACGGCGGCGCTGACCGGGTTGCCGGGCAGGCCGAACAGCAGCGCGCCGGAGGGCAGGCGGCCGAAGCCCTGCGGCTTGCCCGGCTGCATGGCGAGCTTGGTGAACGCCATCGTGCGCGCGAGCGTGGTCTTGACGACCTCGTAGGCGCCGGCGCTGACGCCGCCCGAGAACACCACGACGTCGGCGGGCCCGCCGGGGGCATCTGGTGCGGTGACCTCGGTGAGCAGCGCGTCCAGCAGCGCCGGCTCGTCGGGCACACTGTCGCGCCGCATCACCGTCGCGCCCGCGTCGGCGGCGAGCCCCGCCAGCAGGATGCTGTTGGACTCCGGGATCTGCCCGCGGCGCAGCGGCTGTCCGGGCGCGACCAGTTCGCTGCCGGTCGAGATCACGGCGACCCGGGGATGCCGCGCCACGACGACCTCGGCGACACCCGCCGCGGCGGCCGCGGCGGCCTGCAGCGGACCGAGCAGGACCCCCGCCGGCAGCACCTCCGCGCCGACCCGGGCATCCTCGCCGGAGCGTCGGACGTGCGCGCCGGCCGCGCGCGGCGCGCGCAGCACGCGCACCTCGCCGAGGGAGTCCTCGAGCCCGCCCGCGGTGTCTTCGAACGGCACGATCGTGTCCGCGTCGGCGGGGACAGGCGATCCGGTCATGATGCGGGCGGCCTCGCCCGGGGCGAGTGCGGGGTCGCTGCTCGTCCCGGCCGGCAGATCGGCGACGACGCGGAGCACCGCCGGGGCGGCGTCGGCGGCGTCCATCACATCCGCGAAGCGCACGGCGAAGCCGTCCATGGCGGAGTTGTCGAACACCGGGATGTCGACGGCCGCGCGCACGGGTTCCCGCAGCGTGCGGCCGTACGCCTCGGCCAGTGCGACGTGCTCGGCGCCGAGCGGCGAGACGGCGGCCAGGACGTCGGCGAGGTGCTCCTCGACCGTGCGCAGCCCGCTCACGACGACGCGCTCCGCCGGCTCAGGAGTGCCTCGCCCGCGGGAGCCGTCGCGAGCGTCCACGCGTCCAGGCCGCCTGCCAGGACGGCGGCGTCGATCCCCGCCTCGCGCAGGGCGCGGGCCGCGCGCTGCGCGCGCACGCCCACCTGGCACACCACGACCACTCGGGCGGCCTCGACGCGTGCCGGGGCGGCGAGCACTTCGCCGAGCGGCACGAGCACGGAACCCGGGATCACCCCGCGGGCGGTCTCGGCGGGTTCGCGCACGTCCAGCAGCACGGCGCCGTCGCGCTGCGCCGCGAGCGCCTGGTCGGGCGTCAGCTGCGGCACCGCCGCAGCGACGGCGGGAGCGGGCGCGGCGGCAGCGGGTGAGGCAGCCGGGCGCAGCGGCACCTCGGCGGTGCGTCCGCGCAGGGCGTCGATCACGAGCACGCGTCCGTACAGCGGCTCGCCGATCCCCGTGACGAGCTTGATGGCCTCGGTCGCGAGCAGCGACCCCACCTGCAGGCACAGCGCGCCGAGCACGCCGACCTGTGCGCACGAGGGGGCGTCGGTGGCGGCATCCGGCGGGTACAGATCCGCGAGCCGGATCGGCGCGGTGCCGGCGGGCGGCGCCGACCAGAACACCGTCGCCTGCGCGTGGAACTCCTGCACGACGCCCCACACGAGCGGCACGCCGAGCTCTTCGCAGGCCGCGGCGACGAGCTCGCGCGTCGGGAACGTGTCGGTGCCGTCGATCACGACGTCGGCCCCGGCCAGCAGCGCGCACGCGTTGTCGGCGGTCAGCAGGGCGCGCACCGGTCGAACCACGGTGTTCGGCGAGAGCTCCGCGGCGATGCGCACCGCGGAGTCGACCTTGGGGGCGCCGACATCGCTCACCCGGTGCATCACCTGGCGCTGCAGATTGGATGCCTCGACCTCGTCGTCGTCGATCACGGTCAGGGTGCCGACGCCCGCCGCCGCCAGCGCCAGCACCGCGGGGGAGCCGAGGCCGCCGGCGCCGACGATCGCGATGTGCGCGGCCGCGAGGCGACGCTGGGCGACCTCGCCGAAACCGGCGAGCACGCGGTGGCGGGCCGTACGGGTCTGCTCGGCGTCGCCGAGCGTGGCGACCGGCTCCACGAGCGGGTTGAAGGCCATTCCCTCAGGCTAGCCGGGCCGCCCGCTGCCTGGTCCGGTCCCGTCCCGGTTCGTCATTCCGTCTGCACGCGACGGTGTGGCGGGCAGCGCCGCGGGATTCGGCGGCGCGTGGGCCGTGGCGGGCAGCCGCAGACGGAATTCTGAGCAGAGGGATCGGGGGCGGCGGTACGAGTGTTCCTCACATACGGGAAAAACAAGGCAGAAGAGCCGCAGTTGCGGTTGTAATGTGAGAGAGGTGACGAGCTACAAGATCCTGGAGGCCGCCCGGCTGCTCGGGGTGAGCGACGACACGGTGCGTCGATGGGTGGATGCCGGCACCCTGCCGACGACCGGCGCCTCGCCGATCGAGATCCCGGGCGACGCGCTCGCTGCCCGTGCGGTCGAGCTGGCCGAGACGCCCACCGACCCGGCGGACGTGCTCTCCAGCGCGCGGAACCGGTTCGTCGGGCTCGTGACCCGCGTGCAGGCCGACGGCGTGATGGCGCAGGTCGACATCCAGTCCGGTCCGCACCGCGTCGTCTCGCTCATGTCGTCCGAGGCGGTGCGCGAGCTCGGGCTCGAGCCCGGCTCGCTCGCGGTCGCCGTCGTCAAGGCCACCACCGTCATCGTCGAGACCCCGAAAGGCTGACATGCGCCGTTCTGCCCCCGCCCGCACAGCCCTCGTCCTCGCCGCGCTCGCGCTCGGCCTGACCGGGTGCGCGACCGCCGCCGGCGACCAGGACCCGGCGGCCACGTCGGCCGCTCCGACCGGGTCCGCAGGCCCCGAGCTGACCGGCGAGCTCACGGTGTACGCCGCGGCCTCGCTCAAGGGCGCATTCGACGAGCTCGCCACCGACTTCGAGCAGCAGCATCCCTCGCTCGACGTGCAGCCGATCACGTATGACGGGTCGTCGACGCTGGCCACGCAGATCATCGAGGGCGCGCCCGCGGACGTCTTCGCGTCAGCCGACGAGAAGAACATGCAGAAGGTCGTCGACGCCGGCCTGGCGAGCGGACCCGAGCTGTTCGCGAGCAACACGCTCGTGCTCGTCGTCCCGGCCGGCAACCCCGGTGGGGTGACGGGACTCGACGATCTGGCCGACCCCGAGCTGATCATCGTGCTCTGCGCCGCCGAGGTGCCGTGCGGTGCGGCATCCACCACCCTGCTTTCGAACGCCGGCGTCACCGCCGACGTCGACAGCTACGAGCAGAACGTGACGGCGGTGCTCACGAAGGTCGCCGCGGGTGAGGCCGACGCCGGGCTCGTGTACGTGACGGATGCCGCCACCACCGTCGACATCGACACCGTCGAGGTCGACGGCGCCGATGCGGTCGTCAACCACTACCCGATCGCAGCGCTGAGCGGCTCGGCGAACTCCGACGCCGCCGACGCGTTCGTGGCCTTCGTGCTCGGCGGCAAGGGCCAGGAGGTGCTCGCGTCGTTCGGCTTCGCCGCGCCGTGACCGACGCCGTCGCACGCACCGAGCGGGCGGGGTTCGTGCCCCGCGTGCTCGCCGTGCCTGCAGTGCTCGGCCTCGCGCTGCTGATCCTGCCGCTCGGCGCCCTGGTGCTGCGCGTGGAGTGGTCGACGCTGTGGAGCGACGTCACCTCGCCGCAGGCGCTCGCGGCGCTCGGGCTGTCGCTGCTCACGGGGGCGATCGCGACGGTGGTCTGCGTCGTGCTCGGCGTGCCGCTCGCGCTCCTCATCGCGCGCAGCAGTGTGCGGACCGCGGGCGCGCTGCGCGCCCTCGTGACGGTGCCGCTCGTGCTGCCGCCCATGGTGGGCGGCGTGGCGATGCTGTTCCTGTTCGGCCGGACCAGCTGGCTGGGCGGCGTTCTCGCCGAGTGGGGCATCCGCATCCCCTTCACCACGACGGCGGTCGTGCTGGCGCAGACGTTCGTCGCGCTGCCGTTCCTCGTGCTCGCGCTCGAAGGGTCGCTGCGCGCCACCGGCACCGGCTACGAGCAGGCGGCCGCGGGCCTCGGGGCCGGACGATGGACGATCCTGGCCCGCGTGACGCTGCCGCTCGCAGCCCCTGGCCTCGTGGCCGGCATCGTGCTGTGCTTCGCGCGGGCGATCGGCGAGTTCGGGGCGACGGCGCTGTTCGCGGGCAATGCGCCTGGCGTCACGCAGACGATGCCGCTCGCGATCTACACCGCGTTCAACGGCGCGGGAGTGTCGCAGGGCACGGCCGTCGCGCTGTCGCTGCTGCTGCTGGTGACGGCGGTCGGCGTGCTGCTGCTGGTGCGTGCCTGGCGGGCGGAGACCCCGCGATGAGGGCAGCGGATGCCGTCACGCCGGTCGCGTCGGCGGGCCTCGACGCGCGCGTCGTGGTGCACCGCGGCAGGTTCGTGCTCGATGCGACGCTGCAGGTGCCGCCGGGTGGGGTCGTGGCGCTCATGGGGCCGAGCGGCGCCGGCAAGTCCACGTTGCTCGCGGTGCTCGCCGGCCTCGCGCCGTTCGACGAGGGCGTGGTGCGGGTGCGCGGACGCACCCTCGACGCCGACCCGCGCCGCCGCACGCCGCCCGCCGCCCGCGGCATCGTGCTGCTCGGTCAGGACCCGCGCCTGTTCCCGCATCTCACCGCGCACGAGAACGTCGCCTTCGGCCTGCGCGTGCGCGGGGCGGGCGGGCGGGCGAGCCGGACGGCGGTCGACGCCGAGGCGGCCGAATGGCTGCGGCGCGTCGGACTGGACGATCATGGCGGGCGGCGTCCCGCGAAGCTGTCGGGGGGCCAGCAGCAGCGCGTCGCACTCGCACGCGCGCTCGCGACGGCGCCCGCCGTGATCCTTCTCGACGAGCCCCTCACCTCGCTCGACACCGAGACCGCGGGCGACGTGCGCGCGCTGCTGCACCGCCAGCTCGCCGAGACCCGCACGACGGCGATCGTCGCGACCCACGACGCGGTCGACGCGGTCGCGCTGGCTTCGCGGCTGGTCGTGCTCGAAGACGGGCGGATCACGCAGTCCGGCCCGGTCCGCGACGTGCTGGCCGCCCCCGCGACCCGTTTCGCCGCGGCGGTCGCGGGGCTCAACCGCGTCGTCGGGCGTGTGGATGCCGGGCACTGGCGTGCCGGCGGGCTCGTGCTGGCGGCATCCATTCCTCACCCGACCGGCGGGTCGGCAGCCGTGTTCCAGCCGGGCGACGTGCGCATCGTCGATCGCCCGCCGAGCGGCCCGGGGGAGTGGGAGGCGCGGATCGTGCGCCTGGAGCAGACACCTGCCGGCGTGCGGGTGCGCACGGCCGACCCCGATGTCGCGGTCGACCTGCCCGCGAGCCGTGCCGCAGGACTCGAGCCGGGCTCGGCGCTCACCCTCGCGATCGATCCGGCGGCGGTCCGCTTCCTCACCGCGTGAGTGCGCGCGGCGTCATGGCGCGCGACACGCGGCATCGACGTCGGCGCGTCGGCGCGTCGTGACACCGCAACCAGGTCGGTCCGCGGCGTCGGCACGGCCCTAGACTCGCGGAGTGACCCGCATCCGCCCCTTCCGTCCCGGTGACGAGCCCGCGCTCTCCGACATCTGCCTCAAGACCGCCGACGCCGGCGTCGACGCCACCGGCGTCCTCGAGGACGACGACCTGTGGGGCGAGATCTTCGTGCTGCCCTACGCCGCGCGGCACCCCGAGTTCGCGTTCGTCGTCGAGTCGGACGACGAACGCGTCGTCGGGTACATCGTCGGCGCCCCCGACTCCGCGGCGTTCGAGGACTGGTTCGAGCACGAGTGGTGGCCGCGGTTCCACGACCGCTGGCCGCGCCCCGAAGGTGACCCGCAGCCGGTGAGCGCGTCGCGTCAGGACGGCATCGTGCGCTACGCGTACGCGCGGCACGGCGGGTCGCAGCCGTTCGGCGACGAGTACCCGGCGCACCTGCACATCGACCTGCTGCCCGAGACGCAGGGGCAGGGGCTCGGTCGCGAGCTCATCCAGACGCTCGAGCAGGCGCTGCGCGAGGCCGGCGTTCCCGGGCTGCACCTGGTCGCCGCGTCCGAGAACGAGGGCGCCATCAGGTTCTACCCGCGTGTGGGCTTCGAGGCACTGCCGTCGCCCGAGGGCACCGCGGTCTTCGCCAAGCGTCTCTGACGCGGCGGTCCTGCGCCGGATCGGCCGGCGACGTAGTCTGCCACTGTGGAGGACGTCTCGGCACCGACCGGTCGTGAGCCGGCACTCGCAGCCCGTCCCCGCCCCGACGGCGGCGCCCCGCGCGCCCTCGTGCTGGGCGCGACGGGCTACATCGGCGGACGTGCTGCACTACCTGCTGGGCGCGGCGCGGGTTCCGGCCGACGTGAACCGGGCCGTCGACATCGGCGGGCCGGACGTGCTGCGGTACGGCCAGATGATGAACGGCTACGCCGTCGAGGCGGGACTGCCGCAGCGGCCGATCGCCGCGCTGCCGGTGCTCACCCCGCGACTCGCCTCGCACTGGGTGGCCCTCGTGACGCCGATTCCCCGCGCGCTCGCGCGTCCGCTCGTGGAGTCCCTGCAGAACGAGTGCGTCATGAAGGACCACGACGTCGACGCGCTCATCCCGCCGCCCGAGGACGGGCTGCTCCCGTACCGCACCGCCGTGCGGCTGGCGCTGCGGCGCGTGGAGGCCGATGCGATCGAGACCAGCTGGCAGGACGCGCAGGTGCTGGGAGCACCGAGCGATCCGCTGCCGAACGATCCGGACTGGGCGGGACGCGTCGTGTTCACCGATGTCCGTCAGGCCCACACGCCGGCCTCGCCCGAGGCGCTATGGCGGGTGATCGTGGGCATCGGCGGAGAGAACGGCTGGTACTCGTCCCCGCTGCTGTGGGCGGTCCGCGGCTGGATGGACCGGCTGGTCGGCGGCATCGGGCTGGCGCGCGGGCGGCGCAGCCGGGGGAGTCTCGCCGTCGGCGACGCACTGGACTTCTGGCGTGTCGAGGCCATGGAACCCGGCCGGATGCTGCGGCTCCGTGCCGAGATGAAGGTGCCGGGTCTCGCGTGGCTCGAGCTGCGCTCCCGCACCGACACGGAGCGCGGCGGGTCCCGCTACGACCAGCGTGCCGTCTTCTTCCCCCGCGGGCTCGCCGGGCGCCTCTACTGGCTCGGCGTCCTGCCCTTCCACGGATTCATCTTCGCCGGCATGGCGCGGCGCATCACCGCCGTCGCCGAGGCCGCCGACGCCGCCGATGTGAGACGGACGCCGGCCCCGGCGCGACCGACGTCAGTGTGAGAGCAGGGCCCGACCCGACACCAGCCGGTCGAGCACCGAGCCCGCCGGCACGGCGTCGTACTTGTAGCTGAGCTTCTGCACGATCGACGCGCCCGCGACGAAGCGCACGGCCTCGGCGTCCCACGGCTGCATCATGCCCAGCTGCAGCAGATGGCTCCCCGCCGCCGACAGGGTCGGCACCGCATCCCACTGCCCGCGGAACTCGGGCACGAGGTCGGAGAGCACCTCGAAGATGCGGTGGTACAGGAAGTAGTCCGGGATGCCGCCGCGGGACTCCCACCACGCCTGCAGTGCGAGCCGTTGCAGGCGGATCAGCGGTGTGCCGGGCACGGCGGCGATGAACCAGTTGCCGATCTGGCGCCGGGTCCACCGCGGGTAGAGCGCGCCCGCCGTGAGCAGCGGTGCGACCGCAGACGGCAGCGGCGCGGGCGCCCAGCACGTGGCGTCGACCCAGATGCCGCCGAGCCGGTCGAGCACGCTGACGCGCACGAAATCCGAGAAGTGGGCGGGATGCTCCTTCTCGAGGGCCTGGGCGACCGCATCCGGGATGTCGACCAGCTCGCGCGCGGAGGCGCCGTCGAGCACCGTCAGCCGAGTGGGCAGCTCGGCGTGCAGGCGGGTCAGCTCGGCGGTGCACGCCCGCACGAGCGGTGGCGCGGTCTCGATCGGGGAGTTCCAGAACGTGTAGAGGTTCAGCGCGGCGGGATCGACGCGGGCGCCGTCGCGTGCGGCGATCGCCCGGCCGTCGGCGCGCGTGCCCGCCTCTGCGGGCAGACCCGCGGCCGCCCGCAGCTCGGGCAGGCGCGGCCGGAGGAAGTCGGTGAACGTGCGGTACGCGGCCACGGCCGCCACCGGATCGACGCTGTCGCGGAAACGCTCGGCGCGCTTCAGCTGCGCGTCGAGCCCTTCGAACGGATTGCGGATGCCGTCGGTCACGGTCCGAGCCTAGGCCGGGGCGTGCTGCACGACCTGGATCAGATGACCGTCGGGGTCTTCCGCCTTCACGGGCGTCGCGCCGATCTCGAGCAGGCGTGCGGGAAGTCCGTCATCACGCCAGCCTGGCACTCCCCGGCGACATCGGGGAGACCGCTAGCCGGCCGCGACGACCCGCCCGCCCTCGAGGCGCACGACGCGGTCGACGAGGTGGTCGGGCACCGTGACGTGCGAGATCAGCACGACGGCGCGATCGTCGGGCACGGCGCCGAGCAGGTCGGTCAGCAGCCGATCCGACGCGTCGGGGTCGACGCCCGCCGTCGGCTCGTCGAGCACGAGCACCGGGAAGCCCCGCAGCAGTGCGCGGGCGAGGGCGAGCCGCTGCGCCTGGCCGCCCGACACCAGGGCGCCGCGCTCTCCGACGCGCGCGTCGAGCCCGCCGCGGCTGCGTACCCACTCGTCGAGGCCGACGCGTCGCAGCACCGCTTCGAGGTCGGCGTCGGTGGACGTGTCGCGCGCGAACAGCAGGTTCTGGCGGATGTCCTCGTCGAAGAGCATCGGATGCTGCTCGCACAGCCCGACGGTGAGTCGCACGTCGTCGGGCGAGAGGTCGTGCACCGACCCGCCGCCCAGATCGTACGCGCCCTCGGTCTCGAGGAAGCGCACCAGCGCATGGGCCAGGGTGGTCTTGCCCGCCCCGCTGGATCCGATCACGAGCACGCGCTCGCCGGGTCGCACGGCGAGATCGACGTCGTGCAGGGCCGCGGCGGACGTGCCGGGCCACCGTACGTCCGCCCCGCCCAGACGGATGCCGTCGCCGAGCGGCGGCGCGTCGCCCGTGGCCGGCCGGGTCTCGGGCGTCAGCTCGGCCGGCGGCGCCGACGGGACGGCATCCGCGATCCGTTCCGCCGACGAGCGCACCTGGCGCCATGCCGACGCCGCGAGCGGCACCGACGAGAACACCTCGAACACGGCCATCGGCACGAGCACCACGACCGCGAGGCCGGGGCCGGTGAGCGCCCCGGAACCTGCACCCGGGGCCGCGACGAGCACGGCGGCGACCGACGCGGCGCCCGCCAGCAGCGACACCAGGGCTGCGGTCGCCGCCTGGGCGCCGGCACGCCGCACGAGCGCTCGCCGCAGCGCCGCGTCGGCGCGGGCGATGCGATCGCGGCTCTGCTGCTCGGCGCCGTAGGCCACGAGCACGTCGAGGCCTCCCAGGTGATCGACCACGGCATCGGCGAGGCCGGCGCGCAGCGGCGCGATCGCGCGCTCGGCGCGTGCGCCCGACATCCAGCCCCACAGGGTCGCGACCGCGGCGGCGATCACGAGGCAGGCGAGGAGCGTGAGAGCGGCCGGCCACCACACGAACGCCACCAGCACGACCGCGCCGAGGGCCACGAGCGCCGACGACGCCAGCGGCTGCACGACGCGCAGCGGCAGGTTCTGCAGTTCGTCGACGTCGTCCACGAGTGCGCCCAGCACCGAACCGCGCCGGGTGCGGGTGAGCCCGTCGGGCGCGAGCGGGATGAGCCGGCGCACGAGGTCGGAGCGCGTCGACGCCAGCTGCCGCAGCGCGGCGTCGTGGCCGGTCAGCCGCTCGAGGTAGCGGAAGGCCGCCCGCGAGATCGCGAAGAACCGCACGCCGACGACGGCGGCCGAGAGGTACAGCACGGGCGGCTGCTCGGCGGCCCGGACGATGAGCCACGCGCTCACCGCGAGCAGGGCGACCGCCGAGGCCTCGGACGCGAAGCCGGCGGCCAGCGCCCACCAGAATCGTCGCGCGGGCGGCATCGCGCCGCGCAGCACCGCGTTGCTCCGCACCGCGTTTCTGCGTGAGACGTCATCGGCGCGCCGAGACTGCACCTGTCGTTCGAGGTCTCGGCGCACCGATGCGGTCTCGCGAGGGTGGGTGGGGGTGGTCATGCGCGCACCTCCGCCGCGTCGAGCCGTACGACGTCGTCGGCGATCGCGCGCGCCGACGTGCGGTGCGAGATGAGCAGAACCGTCGCGCCATCGTCCGCGAGCGAGCGGATGCCGCGCCACAGCCGCGCCTCGGTCTCGGGGTCGAGAGCCGAACTGGGCTCGTCCAGCGCGATCACCGGGGCGAGTGCGCGCAGATGCCGATAGAACGCGCGGGCCACGGCGACGCGCTGCGCCTGTCCGCCCGAGAGCCCTGCGCCCTGCACGCCGAGCTCGGAGGCGGGGTCGAGCGTCTCCGCGCACGCCAGGTCGAGCGCACGGCGCACCAGGCCGGCGTCAGGGGAGGCGTCGCCGAGCGCGACGTTGTCGCCGATGCTGCCGGCGAGCAGGCCCGGCTGCTGACCCGCCCAGGCAAGCCACGCCGAGGACGGCAGCGTGCGCACATCGGCGCCGTCGAACTGCACGGCGCCCTCGAACTCGGCCGAGCCGCGCAGCGCCGCGAACACGCTCGACTTGCCGGCGCCGCTCGGGCCCTCCAGCAGCGTCACGGTACGCGGTGCCGCCGAGAACGCGACGGGAGGCAGCATCCCTTCGCCGCGGCGCACCCGCAGATCGCGCACCACCAGCGATGCCCCTTCGACAGGCTCAGGGACCGGTTCGTGCGGCGCAGCCGCGGCCACGGTCGCTGCGCCTGTCGAAGCACGCGCCGCGTCCAGCACGGCGAACACGTCCTCGGTCGCTGCAACGCCCTCCGCGGCCGCATGGAACTGCACGCCCACCTGGCGCAGCGGCAGGTACGCCTCGGGGGCGAGCAGCAGCACGAACAGGCCGACCGCGAGCGTGAGCGCGCCGTCGATGAGCCGGAAGCCGATCGACACGGCGACGATCGCCACCGAGATCGACGCCAGGAACTCCAGCGCGAACCCCGACAGGAACGACACCCGCAGCACGCGCATCGTCTCGCGCCGGTACTCGTCGGTGACGCGTTCGACGGATGCCGCGGCCCGGTGCTGACGGCCGAACACCCTGAGCGTCGACAGCCCCTGCACGGTGTCGCTGAAACGGGCGGCCAGCTGCTGCAGCGTCTTCCACTGGCGCTGCTGCACGGACCGCGTCGCCAGGCCGATCAGCACCATGAAGATCGGGATGAGGGGGAGCGTCAGCAGCACCGTCAGGCCCGAGATCCAGTCCTGCCACCACATCACGACGAGGATCAGCGGCGTGGCCACGACAGTCTGCACGAGCTGCGGCAGGTAGCGGCCGAAGTAGGCCTCGAGCGCATCGAGCCCTCGTCCCGCCGTGACGGCGAGGGCCGCCGAGCTGCGGCCGGCGAGCCTCTCCGGTCCGAGCTCTGTGACCGCCGCCATGAGGGCCGTCCGCAACTGGGTCTGCACGCGGGCGGCGGCACGGGTCGCGACGGCCTCGCGGGCCCACAGCAGCACCGCGCGCAGCGCGACGACGCCAGCGAGCCCCCCGAGGGTCGGCGCGAGTTCGGGCAGCGGCATCCCGTCGATCGCCGAGGTGATCGCGCGCGTGAGCAGCCAGGCGAACGCCACGACCACGGCGGTCTGCGCGAGCGCGATGAGCGCGATCGCGACGAAGAAGCCGCGCGAGGCCTGCGCGTAGCGCAGCAGACGCGGGTCCACCGGCGCTTGGGGCGCCTCGGCCTTGCCCCGCGGCACGCTCGTGCGGACGCGGGGCTCAGCCGTGCTGCCTCGTGCGCTCAACGACAGTCGCACTCCCTCAGTGAGCGGGCGCCGCGGCGGCGGCCTCGATGTGCGAGCGCGTCACGCGCTTGCGGAACACCCAGTACGTCCAGCCCTGGTACGCCAGCACGAGAGGCAGGAAGATGAGCGCCGCCCACGACATGATCGTCAGCGTGTAGTCGGTGCTCGACGCGTTCTCGATCGTGAGGCTGTACGCCGGATCGGTCGTCGACGGCATGACGTAGGGGAACAGCGCGAACCACACCGCGAGCACGGCCGTCACGATCGTCACGGCGCCGAATCCGAAGGCCCAGCCCTCGCGGCTGCGCGCGTTCGAGATCCACGAGGCGATGAGCAGCACGGCGGCGACCACGGCCAGCACCGCTGTCACGACCGCGAGGTCGCGGCCCTGCGTGAAGGCCATGACGACCGTCCACACCAGGAACGCCGCCGCGACGACGATCGTGATGAGCCCCGAGCGTGAGGCGAGCCGGCGCGCGTCGACGGCGACCTGGCCGTCGGTCTTGAGCGCGACGAAGTACACGCCGTGGGTGAAGAACAGCAGCAGCGTCGTGAGTCCGCCCAGCAGCCCGTACGGGTTCAGGAGCGTCAGCAGCGATCCCGTGAACTCGTGCGAGGCGTCGATCGGCACGCCCTGCACGATGTTGGCCACCGCCACACCCCACAGGAACGCGGGCACGGCCGAGCCGACGACGATCATCGTGTCGAAGCCGCGCTTCCACCGCAGCGAGTCCCGCTGGTGGCGGTACTCGAACGAGACGCCGCGCAGGATGAGGGCGAGGAGGATCAGCAGCAGCGCGAGGTAGAACCCGCTGAACAGCGTCGCGTACCACTCCGGGAACGCGGCGAACAGGCAGGCTCCGGCGACGATGACCCAGGTCTCGTTGAGGTCCCACACCGGGCCGATGGTGTTGATGACCTGACGGCGGCTGACGTCGTTCTTGCCGAGGAAGGGCAGCGACATGCCCACGCCGAAGTCGAAGCCGTCGAGCACGAAGTAGCCGACGAACAGGAAGCCGACGATCCAGAACCAGAGGTACGCGAGATCCATGATGTGCTCCTGAAGCCCTTAGTAGACCGTCGTCGGGGTCGTGACCTCGTGCTCGCCCCGGTCCGGGGCATCCGGATCCGGCAGCGGTTCCGGACCCTTCTTCGAGGTCTTCATGATGAGGCCGATCTCGACGATCGCGAGGGCCGCGTAGATCGCCGTGAAGGCGGTGAGCGAGATGAGCACCGTCCAGCCCGGCACCGACGGCGAGACGCCGTCCTCGGTCAGCATGAGGCCGAACACGATCCAGGGCTGGCGGCCCATCTCGGTGAAGATCCAGCCCACGAGGATCGCGAGCAGCGATGCCGGCCAGGCCCAGATCGCCAGGCGCCAGGCCCACGCGGGGACCTCGCGCTTGGCCTTCTTGCGCGTGAGCCACAGGCCCACGACCGCGACGAGCGCGGCGACGCCGCCCAGGCCGATCATCCAGCGGAACGCCCAGTAGGTGACCCACAGGATGGGGGCGAAGTTGCCGTCCACCTGGTCGGCGAACTGCGGGAACATCTCTGTCGTGTAGAGGTGGTTGAGGTCGTTGATGCCCTCGACGCAGCCGTCGAACGAGTGCGTCGACAGCAGCGAGAGCAGATAGGGCACGCGGATCGAGAACAGCTCGCTGGTGCCGTCGGGGGTGCCGAGGGTGAAGATCGAGAACGAGGCGTCCGCGCCGCACACGGTGTTGAACGTCGCCTCGGCGGCCGCCATCTTCATCGGCTGCGTGGCCACCATGACGAGGCTGAGCTGGTCGCCCGAGACTGCGACCCCGGCGAACGCGGCGATGAGGCCCCACAGCCCGAACCGCAGCGACGAGCGCATCATCTCGACGTTCTGCTTGCGCAGCAGGTGCCAGGCCGAGATCGACACGATGACACCGGCGGTCATCATAAACGCGGCGAACAGTGTGTGGGGGAGTGCGGCCAGCGCCACCGGGTTGGTGAGCACCGCCCAGAAGTCGGTCATCTCGGCGCGGGAGCCGTCGGCGGCCATCTGGTAGCCGCGTGGGTTCTGCATGAACGCGTTGGCGGCGAGGATGAAGTACGCCGAGAACCAGGCGCCGATGGTCGCGATCCAGATGCTCGCGAGGTGCAGCGCGCGAGGCAGTTTGTCCCACCCGAAGATCCACAGGCCGATGAAGGTGGCCTCGAAGAAGAACGCCATCAGGCCCTCGAACGCGAGCGGGGCGCCGAACACGTCGCCCACGAAGCGCGAGTAGGCCGACCAGTTCATGCCGAACTGGAACTCCTGCACGATGCCCGTGACCACGCCCATGGCGAAGTTGATGAGGAACACCTTGCCGAAGAAGCGCGTGAGGTGCAGCCACTTCAGGTTGCCGGTGCGGAACCATGCGGTCTGGAAGATCGCGACGGTCAGCGCCATGCCGAGCGTGAGGGGCACGAACAGGAAGTGGTACAGCGTCGTGAGGCCGAACTGCCAGCGAGCCAGCAGCAGAGGGTCCAGCAGATCCATGGTGGGATTCCGTTCGGTTCCGGACTGGTTGCGACCACCGTAGCATGTGGTCAGACCACACGGGACCCCTCGGATCGAGCGGTCCGTGCGCCACCACCATCCCAGTCCTGGAGCGGGTTCGCGCGCTGCCCCGCCGTGAATAATCCGCCTCGTCGCGCCAGCCCGCGCGCCGCGCGGCTACCCTCGAACCATGGCGGTGCGGACGAGGCGATCGGGGCGGCGCGCGTGAGCGCGATCCCCGTCACGCTCGGAAAGCGGATGCCGGCTGCCGCTGCCACGGCAGACGCCCCCGCCGGTATCGGCGCCCCGCTCGTCGACACCCACGGCCGGGTGCACCGCGACCTGCGGATCTCGCTCACCGACCGGTGCTCGCTGCGCTGCACGTACTGCATGCCCGAGCAGGGCAACGAGTGGCTCGCCAAGACGAGCATCCTGACCCTCGACGAGATCGAGCGTGTCGCCCGCGTCGCCGCCGCGGACGGCATCTCCACGTTCCGGCTGACCGGCGGCGAACCGCTGCTGCGCACCGACATCGTCGAGGTGGTGCGCCGGCTCGCGGCGATCACAGGACCCGACGGGCGCCCGGCAGACATCGCGATGACCACCAACGGGATCCGGTTGCGCGAACTGCTGCCCGCACTCGTCGACGCGGGCCTGAACCGCCTCAACATCTCGATCGACACCCTCCGCCGCGACCGCTTCCACGAGCTCACCCGCCGCGACCGGCTGGAGGATGTGCTGGACGGCATCGCGGCGGCCGCGGCATCCCCTCTTCGTCCGCTGAAGCTGAACGCGGTGGCGATGCGCGGCGTCAACGACGACGAGCTCGTCGACCTGGTCGAGTTCGCCGTCGCGCACGACGCGCAGATGCGGTTCATCGAGCAGATGCCGCTGGACGCCGGCCACACCTGGGACCGCTCGCGCATGGTCACGCAGGACGAGATCCTGCAGACGCTCGGCCGCCGCTGGACGCTCAGCCCGGTTCCGGGGCGGGGCGGGGCGCCCGCGGCGCGCTGGACGCTCGACGGCGGCCCCCGCACCGTGGGTGTCATCGCGTCGGTGACCGCCCCGTTCTGCGGCGACTGCGACAGGCTGCGCCTGACCGCCGACGGGCAGCTGCGCAACTGCCTGTTCTCGACCACCGAGTACGACCTGCTGCCCGCCCTGCGACAGGCTCAGGCACCGGCCGCTGAGCGTGTCGACGCGACGATCGACGGGATGCTGCGGGCATGCGTCCACGGCAAACTCCCGGGCCACGCGATCAACGACCCGTCGTTCCTGCAGCCGGCGCGCGGCATGAACGCCATCGGCGGCTGACATGGGCCGCGTCACCACCCGCACGCCGGTCACTCGCATCGCGCTGAGCGACGGCGCGGCGGCCGTTCGGCGCCGCGCCGACACCGTCGCGGTCGAGGAGCCGCTCGAGATCCGCATCGCGGGCGAGGCGTTCACCGTCACGATGCGCACGCCCGGGCACGACCTGGAGCTCGCCGCCGGCCTCCTGGTCTCGGAGGGCGTCATCGCGTCGGACGGAGACGTGCGCGCCGCGATCCACTGCGGCGGCCCGGGCACCGCGTCGGACGGCGGTGCGGCCGCCGTGCCGCTGACCATGCTCGGTACGCCGGCGCTCGCACTCGCCCCGGCGCCGACCGAGAACACCTACAACGTGCTCGACATCGCGCTGGCGCCCGGCCTCGACGCGAGGGCTCGCGAACTCGCCCGCGCGTTCGCCACGACGAGCGCGTGCGGCGTATGCGGAGCCGCGTCGATCGAGGCGATCGAGAAGCGATCGCGCCACGACGTGTCGGTGGATGCCGTCACCGTCGAGGCCGCGCTGCTCGCGGAGCTTCCCGAGCGGCTGCGCGCCGGTCAGTCCGCGTTCGACAAGACAGGCGGGCTACACGCGGCAGCGCTCTTCGACGCAGCGACGGGGGAGCTGCTGGTGCTGCGGGAGGACGTCGGCCGCCACAACGCGGTCGACAAGGTCGTCGGATGGGCCGTGCTCGACGGCCGCCTGCCACTGGCGGGAACCGTGCTGCAGGTGTCGGGGCGCGCGAGCTTCGAGCTCGCGCAGAAGGCCGTCATGGCCGGCATCCCGATCCTCTCTGCGGTGTCGGCGCCGTCCTCGCTCGCAGTGGAGCTCGCCGCGGAGTCGGGCCTCACGCTCGTGGGCTTTGTGCGCGGTGCGTCGATGAACGTGTATGCGCGCCCGGACCGCGTGACCGCGTGATGCGGTCGGCAGTCGTCGGGGTCAGCCGGCCGTCAGCTGCACGACGCACTGCGTCGGATCGCACGACGCCGCGATGCCCTCGACGCGGAGCGGGCCGCCGGCCTGGGCGAGCACGCTGTCCATGAGCCCGACGTGCACGCCGCACAGAACGCCGCGCTGCGTGCCCGACGGGGCGTGGGGGCACGGCGTGAGGTCCACGGTGAGCTCGCGCTCGTCCACGACCGGGTCGAAGCCGGCGTCGCCCAGATCGTCGACGAGCGCGTCGAGCTGGTGGAGCGCCTCGGTGCTGAGGGGTTCGGGGCCGGAGGCCGCATCCGTCCCGTACAGCCGGCGCAGCAGGTCGCCGCGGCGGGCGGCGGCCTCGGCGCGGCGCATCGCGACCGGGCTGGACGCGTCGTCGTCACCGGTGGCGGCCGAGTACAGCACGCGCGGACGCCCGCGGGTGGTGCGGCGCTCGGTCTCGGCGATCACGTAGCCGGCATCGATGAGTCGCTGCACGTGCTCGCGCACCGTGTTGGCGTGAAGGCCTGTCGCCTCGACGAGCTCGGGGATCGCCCGCTGCGGTCGCTCCTGCAGCAGCCGCATGATCTCTACGCGCGAATAGCTGGAGATCGCGCTGTAACCGGTCCCCATGCACCCATTATCCCCGGATGCCGGCGGCCGCGGCCGTTGCGGCGCCCGGGGAGGCGGGATCAGAAGACGAAGAGCTGACCCATCACGAGGGTGACGATGAAGAACAGGCCGATGACCGCGGCGATGATCCCGAGCGTCTTGCCCGAGAGCTTGGCGACGCCCCAGCCGACGAGGAACGGGAGCGCGAACAGGAAGATCGCGACGATCCACCAGAATGCGACGTAGCCGCCCTGCGTCGCGTCGGACAGGCGCCCGCCGAACAGCTGCTGCGTCATCGGGTGCGTCGCGAAGCGCACGGCCGCCGAGATCGGCACCGCGACGAACGCGAACACGATGAGGCCGACGAGGGTGCCCCACAGGGCCGGGCTGCCGTTGCCGGAGAGGACTCCGCCGTGGAGCTCGGGTTCCTGCTTGTTGTTGCCTGATGCCATGCGCATGATCCTAGTGGGAGTGCGGCTGCGACCCCGCGGCGGAATCGGGCGCCGCGCCCACCAGCGCGCGGGTGATGTCGGCGGCCGCGTGCTGCATCTCGTCGAGGGCGTCGACGAGGTCGTCGTCGCCGAGCTCATGGCCGGCGAGCGTCGCACGCAGGGCCGCGCGGCGGACGAGCTCCTTCGCGAACGATGCGGTGGTGCGCTCGGCGCGCTCGGCCGCCGCGGCGAGCGCCTGGGCCGAGAGCGCGGTGTCGCGAGCGTAGAGCTCCAGCAAGGCTCGCCGAGCGTCGGCGTCGGGGAGCGGGATCTCGACCGCGAGGTCGACGCGCCCCGGGCGCTGCGCGAGCGCAGGCTCCAGGATGTCGGCCCGGTTGGTGGTCAACAGGAAGGCGATGTCGGCGTCGGCGCCCACGCCGTCGAGCGCGTCGAGGATCTCGAAGAGGAGCGGCTGAGGGCCGCCGAACATGCCCCGTTCCATCGCGACGAGGTCGACGTCCTCGAACACGAGCATCGCCGGGGTCATCGCGCGGGCGAGTCGCGCCGCCTCGGCCACGAACCGCAGGCTGCCGCCCTGCAGCAGGATCGCTGTACGGCCCGGGGTCGCGGTGAGCAGGTGCTCGACGGTGAGCGTCTTGCCGGTGCCAGGCGGGCCGTAGAGCAGCACGCCACGCTTGAGGTGCTGGCCGTAGGCCCGCAGCCGCTCGGCATGGTCGCCGATGCCGATGACGTGACCCCGGATGCGGTCGAGCGTGCCATCGGGGAGCACGATGTCGTCACCGCCCACCGCCGGGCGCTCCAGGAAGGTGAGCGCCCCGAGGCCGCGGCCGTACTCGTCGGCGGCGAAGCTGACCACGTTGCCGCGAATCACGCTGTGCTCGTTCATCTCGGTGTGCAGCCGCTCGATGAGGCGCGTGGCGACGGCGCTGTCGGTCGCGAGCACGTCGACGCCCACCGTCTCGCGCCCGTGCATCGGCGAGGCGTTGCGCACCAGCACGGCCACCGGGGCGCCCTCGAACCGGAACAGCCGCAGCCCGAACGCGACGGTCTGCCGCGTGGACTGCGGACCGGTGACGGTGGTCACATACTCGACCGGCCCGGGCGCGAAGGTGGCGTAGCGGCTCGCGAGGAGGTTCTGCGTGTCTTCGTGGTGGCGTTCGGCGCCGCCGCTGACGCCTGTGAGGCGGGCGTCCGGGTCGTCAGCGGCGAGCAGCTCGAGGGCGATGTCGGCGTCGGCCAGGCGGTGCGGACTGACCTTCTCGATCGTGACCGGCACGGTCCGTGCGTCCACGCCGAGGTGGTCGCGCACCAGTGCCCCCAGAGGCGTCTCGACCGCCTCGCGATCGTCGGGCTGCTCGATGAGCCGGCGCACCAGCCGGTGCAGGTCCGAGAGGAATACGCTGTCGGCGTCGGGGCGGGGGGACTCCATGGGCACACGCTAGCGGGCGGCTGCGACACCGCGCACTGCCGCGCGACGGCGCGGCGTGGTGGGATGGTGCGATGACCTCGACGGATGCCGCCCTCCCCGCCACCGCGTCCGCCCGCGACATCGCCGCGGCCGTCCGGCGCCGTGAGCTCAGCGCACGGGAGGTCATCGAGGCCCACCTCGACCGCATCGCGCGTGTGAACCCCGGCGTGAACGCCCTGACCGTCGTGTTCGCCGATCGGGCGCGGGAGGCGGCATCCACAATCGATTCCGCGCTCGCCGCAGGCAGGGAGCTCGGACCCCTCGCCGGAGTGCCGATGTCGGTGAAAGAGAACATCGACCTCACGTGGTCGGCCACGACCAACGGCTGGCGCGGGATGGCCGAGGTCGTCGCGGCCCGCGACGCGACAGTCGTCCGGCGCATGCGGGACGCCGGCGCGGTGCCGATCGCGCGCGGCAACATGCCCGACTTCGGCATGCGGTGGGACACCGACAACGACCTGTTCGGCCGCACCCTCAACCCCTGGGACCGCAGCCGCAGTGCCGGGGGCTCCAGCAGCGGCGATGCCGTGTCGGTGGCGACCGGCATGAGCTCGGTGGGGCTCGGCAACGACTTCGGCGGCTCGCTGCGGCTCCCCGCGTACGCCGCGGGCGTCGTCGGGCTGCGGCCCTCGCGCGGCCGGGTTCCCCGGGCCGCCGTCACGGGGTATCCGGTCGCGCAGACCCTGCAGGAGTTCTCGGTGAACGGCCCGATGGCGCGCACTGTGGACGACGTGGCGCTCGCGCTGGACGTGATGCAGGGCGTGGATGCCGACGACCCGGTGTCGCTCGACGCCCCGCGGCTGCGCGGCCTGCCCCGCCGGATCGGGGTTGTGCGCTCGTTCGGCGACGGCGTGGACCCGCAGGTGGCGGCCGGGATCGAGCGGGCTGCGGCATCCCTCACCCGCGCCGGGTGGGAGGTCGTCGACGTCGAGGCGCCCCGCCTGGAAGAGACGGCCGTGCTGTGGCGGCGGCTGTCGTGCACCGACATGCTCATGTCGCTCGACCCCGCCGACCTCGGCATGCCGCTCGGGCGGTCGGCGACGGCGTTCCTGCGCGACAGCACCGCGGCGGCACGGCCGTACGAGACCGCGCGCGAGTATGCCGAGGCGTGGGCGCAGCGCGCGGTCGTCGCCGCGGACTGGCGTCGCCTGCAGGCCGAGGTCCCGGTGATCCTCGGACCTGTGTCGGCCTCCCGCATGCGGGAGCCCGATTACGACCTCGGCGGGCAGGAGGCCGCCGACCGCGCGTGGCGGGACCTGTGGCTCACCGTCGCCGCGAACTTCCTGGGGCTGCCCGCGCTCGCGCTGCCGACCGGACTCGGCGACGACGGGACGCCGACCGGCGTGCAGCTCATCGGGCCCATGTTCGGCGAGGAGGCGCTGTTCGAGGCGGGACGCGCGATCGAGGCGGCGGTTCCGCCGCTGCCGCTGCCCTGACCGCGTGCACCGCGACGGAGGCCCCGGGACGGGGCCGGGTGCGGCATCCGTCGACGGCGTGACGCGGCGAGCCTCCGATTCCGGGCACGGCGAGTAGCCTCGGCGGGAGGGTCCCTGGCGCGGCGTGTATCTGCGGCCTCGGCCGCCCCTCCTCTCTGACGGAGCGCACGCCGAACGGAGAGCCATGCCCATCACGTTGCCCGACCTGCGGGGACGCACCGCCGTGGTCACCGGGGCGAGCGACGGCGTGGGCGTCGAGATCGCCCGGGGCCTCGCGGGAGCCGGCGCGGACGTCGTGCTGCCGGTGCGCAACCCGGCCAAGGGCGAGCGGGCGGCCTCACGGATCCGACAGACCCACCCGGACGCACGGCTGACGCTGCGGGACCTCGACCTGGCGCACCTGGACTCCGTCGCGGCGCTCGCCGTCGCGCTGCTGTCAGAGCATGCGCCCATCGACCTCCTCGTCCTCAACGCGGGCATCGTGCTGCTCGGCGACGCGGAGCGGCACGTCACCGACGACGGGTTCGAGCTGCACTTCCAGACGAACTTCCTCGGGCACTTCGCGCTGGTCACGGCCCTGCTGCCGCTGCTGCGGGAGCGGCAGACTCGCGTCGTCGTGCAGTGCAGCCTCGCCGCTGCGGTGGCGCGCGTGGAGTGGGACGACCTGCAGTCCACACGTCGCTACCGCCCGCTGCGTGCCTACGGGGCATCGAAGGTCGCACTCGGCCTGTTCGGCTGCGAACTGGCGAGGCGCTCTGCCGCCGCCGGGTGGGGCGTCACCGTGCAGCTCAGCCACCCCGGCGTCGTGCCGGACACGGGAATCGCTCCGGCGATGCGCGCGCGGGCGAAGGGTGGTGCGCAGCACGGCATCGCGCGGTTCGTGGGCAACTCGCCCGGCCGGGCAGCGGAGTCGGCGCTGCTCGCGGCTGTCGAGCCGGCCGCTCCGGCGGCGCCGGACCTCTTCGGGCCGTCGGGGCTCCTCCACTTCGGCGGGCCCGCGGCCCGACAGCGCCCGTACCGGCGGATCACCGACCCGGCCGATGGCGCCCGCATCTGGAGCGTGGCCGAGCGACTGCTCGCCGAACGCGTGCGACCCGCCTGAGGGCCGCGGGTCAGCCCTGCGTCAGGGGAACGGCGTCTCGGGCTCGGTGCCCGGGAACATCGGCTCCTCCGGGTTGGGAGCGAGCGGTTCGTCCGGCCACGGCGACGGCGGCTCGTCAGGCGAGGCCGGGAACGGCTCGTCCGGGGCGGGCTGTCCCGGTCCGGGCGGGCGCTCCCCAGGCGGAACCTGGCCCGGCAGCGGTTCGGGGATCGTGGGATCGGTCATTCGTGCCTCCAGCCGCCGCGTTCGACGGCGCCACCAGGCTCCCGCGTGCGCGGCGGGCCCGCGACCCCCTTGACGAGGGACCTGCGGGGCGTCAGCGTTCCGCATGGGTGCGGCAATCGGTGGAGGACGGCGCCACAGGGGGTGCCTAGGCTGGAGGTGTGGCATCCGTTCTCAACATCTCGGCGTACCTCTTCACGCGCCTCGACGACGTCGCCGCGCTGAAGCCGGCGCTGCGCGAGCGTGCGGTCGCGGCCGGGCTCAAGGGCACGATCCTGCTCGCCGAAGAGGGGATCAACCTCTTCCTGGCCGGCGACGCCGAGTCCGTCCGCAGCTTCGTCGCCGAGCTGCGCCGCGACGCCCGGTTCGAGGCGCTCACGACCAAGGAGAGCTGGTCGCCGGGGCAGCCGTTCGGCCGCATGCTCGTCAAGGTCAAGCGCGAGATCATCCGCATGGACCACCCCACGATCCGCCCCGAGGCCGGCCGGGCTCCTGCCGTCGACGCCGTCACCCTGCGACGCTGGCTCGACGACGGCGCCGACGACCACGGTCGCGAGGTCGTGCTGCTCGACACGCGCAACGCCTTCGAGGTCGACTACGGCGCCTTCGACGGCGCGCTCGACTGGCGCATCGAGCGGTTCACCCAGTTCCCGGATGCGGCGGCGGCCGCGGCATCCGATCTCGAAGGAAAGACCGTGGTGAGCTACTGCACCGGCGGCATCCGCTGTGAGAAGGCAGCCATCTATCTGCGCGAGATCGGCGTCGAGGCGTTCCAGCTCGACGGCGGCATCCTCGGCTACTTCGAGCAGGTCGGCGGTGCCCACTGGAACGGCGAGTGCTTCGTGTTCGACGAGCGCGAAGCGCTCACCCCGGGATTGCAGCCCCTCGCCACCGCCACGGAGGTGCACGCATGACCGGGCAGGCGGAGGCGACGCGGCAGCGCCCGACGGCCGCGGCGATCGTGCTCGCCCTCGTGCTCGACGTCGTGCTGGTGATCGCCTTCGCGGCGACCGGCCGTGCGAGCCATGACTCCGACGTCTGGTCGGGACTCTGGCAGACCGCGTGGCCGTTCCTGGCGGGACTCGCCGCCGGCTGGCTCGTGACGCTCGCGTGGCGGGCGCCCGCGGCCCCGGTGCGCACGGGCCTCGGCGTGTGGGCGGCCACGGTCATCGGAGGGATGCTGCTGCGTGCAGTATCCGGTCAGGGCACCGCGCTGCCGTTCATCATCGTCGCGTCGGTCACGCTGCTGATCGCGCTCGTGGGATGGCGGCTTCTCTCGGCGCTCGTCCGCCGGATGCGCCGTCGCTGAACCTGCTGAACCCGCTGGGACCTGTCAGGGGGCGTGGCGCAGTCCGGTCTCGATCACGATCCTGTTGCCGTCGATCACTCCCGGCCCGTCGCCCGGGGTGGGGGCCGGAGCGGGCATGACCTGCTCGGCCTCCCACACCACCCGGGCATCCTCTGCCGTCGGCTGGAAGACCATGTCGATCGCGGCCACCCCGCCTGACGAGTACGTGGGCGCCTCTCCGCGCCGACGTCGCCGGTAGGAGTCGAAGGCGAACCAGAGGAAGTACACCGGCAGCGCGAAGAGCAGGGTGAGGAACCCCACCATCATCACCTGACCGAACGGCACGGCTCCAGCCTAGATCCGGGTCAGGGAGTGGGGTAGGTCTCCACCGTCGCGTCGGCGGCGAGCGGCGGGACGAACCACGAGCTGAAGTACGTCGGCGATCCGTCGGTGGCGACCCTGCCGAGCGAGGTCAGCTCGCCCCCGACGATCCGCCCTCCGGAATCACGGGCGACGACCGCGACGTGCGCGAACCAGAGGTCGCTCGCGAAGTGCCCGGTGACGTACCCCGACACCCGGGTGCCGTCGTCGCCGGCGGAGATCCGCGTGTCGGTCACCGTGAACGAGCCGGTCTCGACGGACGGCGAGACGGTCGCCGTCGCCGCTTCGGGCACCGTCACCTCGATCGCGGAGACGGGGGTCGTGCCGGTCATGACGTTGTGCAGCACGAGTGCGGACCGCCCCTGGAGCGCGTTCACGTGCTCGGATGCCGTGGCGAGCTCGGCACCGCTCGCGTCGACGGCGCGCACGCCGATGTCGACGCCCGCGAAGATGTGGTCGGCGTTCGGGTTGTCGAGGATCACGACGATCCACGTCCCGCTGCCGCTCGCCTCTGCACCGAACGCGGTCTCGGCCACGGTGAGCGCGACGGGAGTGGCGAGGGCCACGTCGCCATCGGAAATGCCGTCGGTGCCGGGCGCCGCGAAGTCCCCGGCCAGAGGGTCTTCGTACTCCTCGTCCTCCACATACGGCTGCACGTACGGTTCCGAGGTGTCGTAGTCGCTCGACGAGCCGAAGGCGCCGAACGCCTGCAGGAGCATCACGACGAGGGCGATCAGACCGCCGAGGATCGACAGTGCCAAGCCGGTTCCGGCGAAGCCCTTGCCGCCGCGTCGCGCGCTCGCGAGCGCGACGATCGAAACGACGCACGCAGCCAGCATCACCAGGAGCGCGAAGCCGGCTGTGGCCGGAGCGAACGCCAGGACGAAGCCGACGAGCGCGAGCACGAACCCGGTGACCGCCACGCCCTTCGGCCGCTGATCGCGGCCGGAGCCGGGCGCCGCGGGGTACGCCGGCGTCGTTGCATACGCCGGAGGTGGGGAGGTTGGTGAAGGCCCACCCGGAGATGCCGCGTACGCCGGGGGCAGTGCGGGCGCCGCGTACGCCCCGGCCGTTCCCGGGTACGGCGGAGGTGAAGCGGGGAGAGCGGGCCGAAGCGCGGCCGAGACGTACTCGTACGGACGGGCGACGGGCGGCGCCGCGACGCCCGGCGGCGGAGGCGAGTAGTAGCCCAGGTCGGAGTCGGTGCGCGCGAGCGCCTCGTCGTGAGGGACGTTCGGATCGGTCATGGGCGCCTTCGACGGGGGAACGACTCGCTGATCAACCTAGCGAACGGCGGGCGTCGCGTCTCCGGCATCCGCGAGAGAGGGGCACGACGACGCGCGGCGTCGTCGTGCCCCTCTCGCGACGGATCAGCTGAAGCCGTTGGCGGCCAGCCAGTCCTTGGCGATGTCGTCGGCCGAACGCTCGTCCTGCGTCGACTCGACGTTCATGGCGATGAGGCCCTCGGGGGTGAGCTTCGCGCTCACCGGGTTGATGACGTCGGCGATCTCGTCGGCGATATCGGCGTTCACCACGGGCACCACGTGCGAGGCGAGGAAGAGCGACTTCGGGTCTTCGAGCGTCACCAGGTCCTTCGTCTGGATCTGCGGGTCGGCGCTGTAGACGTCGGCCACCTGGATGCTGCCCGCCACGAGCTCGTCCACGGTGGTGTCGGCCGTCGCCGAGAACGAGACAGTGACGCCGTAGACGTCCTTGAGGCCGGTCGGGCCGTACGGGCGCGTCTCGAGCTCCGGGGCGCCGCCCAGCACGAGCCCGTCCACGTTCGCAAGGTCTGCGATCGAGGTCAGGTTGTGCTCCTCGGCGAAGGCTGCCGTCACGTTGTACGAGTCCTGGTCGGTCGCCGGCGACTGGTCCAGCACCGTGAGGCCGTCGGGCAGCGCGTCCTTCAGCGCCGCGTACACGTCGTCGGACTGAGTCGCCGTCGTGTCGGGCTCGAAGAACTGCAGCAGGTTGCCGGTGTACTCGGGGAACAGATCGATCGACCCGTCCTCGATCGACGGCATGTACAGGTCGCGCTGACCGATGTTGAAGTTGCGCTCGACGGTGAAGCCGGCGCCTTCGAGGGCCTGGGCGTAGATCTCGGCGATGATCTCGTTCGAGTAGTACTGCTGGGACCCGATGACGATCGTCGACGATTCGGTGGCGCCGCCGGCGTCGGTGCTGTCGCCGGTGAGCGGGTCGTTCGAGGCGCATCCGGCGAGGGCGAGCGCCGCGACGGCGGTGCCCGCGAGGGCGAGCGCGAGGCGGGTTCGTGCGGTGGACATTGTCGTACCTCCGATGTGGTGGTGGGGGATCAGTGAGACGCCTGCGCGACCGGGAGCGGAGCGGCCTCGGCGCGGGAGAGGCGGGTGCGGGGACCGGTGGTGCGCGGCACGGCGAACCGCGCGAGCAGGGCGAAGAGCCCGTCGAGCACGAGGGCGAGCGCCACGACGACGATCGACGCCCCGAGGATCTCGGTGAAGTTGCGGGAGTTGAGCCCCTGGATCATGAAGAATCCGAGTCCGCCCAGGCCGACGTAGGCCGCGATGGTCACGGTGGCGACCACCTGCAGCGTCGCGGAGCGGAGTCCGCCGATGAGGAGCGAGAGACCCAGAGGCATCTCGATCCGGAACAGGATCTGCCACTCGGTCATTCCCATCGCGCGTCCGGCGTCGATCACAGAGCGGTCGATCGCCTCGATGCCGGCGTATGCGCCGGCGAGGATCGAGGGGATCGCGAGGATCACGAAGACGGTGACGGCGGCCTCGGTCTTGAGGGTCACGCCGGCCAGCATGACGAGCAGGATGACCAGGCCGAGGGCGGGGAGCGCACGGGCCGCACCCGACAGGATCACCGCGATCTCGCGCCCGCGCCCGGTATGGCCGATGAGCCAGCCGACCGGGATCGCGATGACCGCCGCGATCGCGACGGAGCCGAACGTGAAGGCGAGATGCTGGGCGATCGCCATCGGCAGGGTGAGGGATCCGGTGAGCCGGTCGGGCGAGAAGATCCACGCGAACGCGTCGAGGAGGAGGTTCATGTGGGCACCGCCCACCTGATGCGATCCCACCGCGGCGGCGATGTGCGCCGGGTCCACGGCATGAGCAGTCGCCCGAGCAGCAGCAGCGCGAGGTCTATCAGCACCGCGATCACGACGACGGCCACGACGCCCGCGAACACCTCCGCCACGATCCGCCGCTGCGAGCCGTTCGTGAACAGGTACCCGAGGTTCTGCACCCCGATGAGCGTGCCGATGGTCGCGAGCGAGATCGTCGACATGGCCGTGACCCGCAGGCCGGCGAGGATCACGGGCCCGGCGAGGGGGAAGTCCACGGTCCAGAACCGGCGCCACGCGCCGAAGCCGACGGCGACGGCCGCCGAGCGGGTGACCTCGTCGACGGAGGCGAGGCCGTCGGTCACCGACCGCGTCATGATCGCGACCCCGTAGATCGCCAGCGCGACGATGAGGGTCGCGTCGGACAGCAGCGGGATGCCGAAGAACACCGTCAGCAGTGGGAAGAGCGCGAACGACGGGATCGTGTATAGGAGCCCCACGACCGTCAGCACGGTGCCGCGCAGCTTGGTGTACCGGAACGCCAGCCAGCCGACGGGGATCGCCACGACGAAGGCGACGACGACCGAGATCGCGCTCTGACGCAGGTGCGCGACGGTGAGCGCCCAGATCAGGTCGAGGTTGTCGAGCACCCAGCTCACGGCGAGTCCTCCACGAGCACGCCCTGCGCCCGGCCGGCGGCGTCGATGAGCACGGTGCCGCGGTCGGTCTGCCTGGCGCGCAGCGCCCGGGTGCCGCGCTCGACCCCGATGAAGTCGGCGACGAACGCGCTCGCCGGGTGCTCGATGATCTCGTCGGGCGTGCCGATCTGCGCGATGCGGGCGCCCTTCTCGAGGATCACGACCTGATCGCCCAGCAGGAACGCCTCGTCGATGTCGTGCGTCACGAACACGATCGTCTTGGCGAGCTCGCGCTGCAGCCGGATGATCTCGGCCTGCAGCTCGCGCCGCACGATCGGGTCGACGGCGCCGAAGGGCTCGTCCATCAGCAGGATGTTGGGGTCGGTGGCGAGGGCGCGCGCGACGCCGACGCGCTGCTGCTGACCGCCCGACAGCTGGCTCGGATACCGCTTGGCGAGCCCCCGCTCGAGGCCGACCACGTCCATGAGCTCCAGCGCCTGCGCGCGGGCCTGCGCGCGGGGCACGCCGTTGAGCACCGGCACCGTCGCGATGTTGTCGACGACCGAGAAGTGGGGGAGGAGCCCCGCGTTCTGCAGCACGTACCCGATCCCGCGCCGCAGCTTCACCGCGTCGCGCTCGGAGATCGGCTCGTCGTCGATCGTGATCACGCCGCTCGACGGCTCGACGAGGCGGTTGATCATGCGCAGCAGTGTGGTCTTGCCGCTGCCGGACGACCCGACGAGCACCGTCGTCTTGTGTGCGGGCATGAGCACGCTGAAGTCATCGACGGCGACGGTGCCATCCGGATACCTCTTCGAGACCGCGCGGAATTCGATCGCCATGCTGCCCTTTCGGCCGGAGTGCCAGCGGGGTTCCCAGATAACCACACCCCTCCGACGTTGAGACAGCACCTTGCGCCGGCCGCCGGCATCCGCTCTCCGCCGATCCGAATATCGGACGATCGCGGGTATTCCGGAGTCTGCGACGTGGGAATCTCCGGAGAACGCGCGAATCTCCGGTTTTCGGATCGCGCACGATGGGGGAAGCCAGAGAAGGAACGGATGCCGCGGCGGATCGCGCAAGGGGGTCGCCCGCTGTCGGCGCGCGCCGATACGTTGGGGCGCATGACTGTTCGGGAATACGACCTGATCGTGATCGGCGGCGGGCCGGTGGGCGAGAACGTGGCGGACCGCGCCGTGCAAGGCGGGCTCTCGACGGTGCTCGTCGAGAGCGAGCTCGTGGGCGGGGAGTGCTCGTACTGGGCGTGCATCCCCTCGAAGGCGATGCTGCGGCCCGCGGCCGCGCTGCGGGCGGCGCGCGACGTCAAGGGCGCGGCGGCGGCCGTGACCGGCGAGCTGGACGTCGCGGCCGTGCTGGCGCGGCGCGACGAGTTCGTGCACGACTGGGACGACACCTCGCAGGTGACCTGGCTGCAGGGCGCGGGAATCGACCTGGTCCGCGGCCACGGGCGCCTGACGAGCGAGCGCGAGGTCACCGTGACCGGCGCCGACGGCGCCGAGACCGTGCTCGCCGCCCGTCACGCCGTCGTGGTGTCGACAGGGTCGGCCGCGCTCCTTCCCGACATCCCGGGGCTGCGCGACGTGCAGCCGTGGACGAGCCGCGACGCGACGGGCGTGCGCGAGGTACCGGCATCCCTGGCGATCCTCGGCGGCGGGGTCGTCGGCAGCGAGATGGCGACCCTGTTCACAGGCTTCGGCATCCCGGTGACGGTCATCGCGCGCTCCGGCCTGCTGCGGGGCACCGAGCCGTTCGCGGGCGAGGCCGTCACGAAGGCGCTGCGGGATGCCGGCGCCGACGTCCGCACCGGCGTCGAGGTCGAGCGTGCCGAGCGTGACGCCGGCGGCGACGTCGTGCTGACGCTCTCGGACGGCTCCGAGGTGCGCGCCGCCGAGGTGCTCGTCGCGACAGGGCGCGTGCCGCGCACCGACGACATCGGACTCGACGTCGTCGGGCTCGCGCCGGGGTCGTGGCTGGACGTCGACGACACGCTGCGGGTCCGCGGCGTGGACTGGCTCTACGCCGTCGGCGACGTCAACCACCGTGCGCTGCTCACGCATCAGGGCAAGTACCAGGGCCGGGCCGCCGGGGACGTGATCGCCGCCCGGGCGCGCGGGCGGGCCGTCGACGACCGGCCGTGGGGCGCCCACGTGGCGACCGCCGACCACGCGGCGGTGCCGCAGGTCGTGTTCACCGATCCCGAGGTCGCCGCGGTCGGGCACACCGAGGCATCGGCCACGAAGGCCGGGCTCGACGTCCGCGTCGTCGACTACGACCTGTACTGGGTCTCGGGGGCGAGCGAGGTCGCCGACCACTACACCGGGCAGGCGCGCGCGATCATCGACGAGCAGCGTCACGTGCTCGTGGGCGCCACCTTCGTCGGGCAGGACGTCGGGGAGCTGCTGCACTCGGCCACGATCGCGATCGTCGGTGAGGTGCCGATCGAACGGCTGTGGCACGCGGTGCCGTCGTACCCGACGATCAGCGAGGTGTGGCTGCGGCTGCTGGAGGCCTACGGCCGACCCTCCCCGGAATGACGAAGAGGGATGCCGCGGCCCGTGGCCGCGGCATCCACTCGTCTCGGCGCAGGGCGCCGATCACACCGGGTCGTTCCACGACCAGATGTCGTCGCCGCGCAGCGTGGCGTCGGCGCCGCCGTCGCAGTAGATCGTCTGGCCCGCCATGTGCGTGTTCGCCGGGCTCGTCAGCCACACCAGCAGCTCGGCGATCGACGACGCGGGCTGGTGGTGGTTGAGCGGCATCGGCACGGCGGCGTCGACCATGGCCGCGCCCTCGGGCGTGGCGAGAAGACCGGCGGTCATCGGGGTGATGACGGTGCCGGGGGCGACGGCGTTGAGGGGGATGCCGGAACCGGCCCAGTCCGTCGAGATCGAGGCGCGGCGCACCCACCGCGACAGCGCGCGCTTGGAGGACGGGTAGTTGAGGTAGCCGACCTCGGGTCCCTGGGCGGCGAGCTCCTCGCCGCGGGCGACGGCCGCCGGCTCGTCGCCCGACAGCGCCGCCTCGACGAGCGCGGTGTCGACGGGCTGCAGCGAGGCCATGGACGACACGACGGCCGCGCGGGGCGCCTCGGACGCGCGCAGTGCCGGCAGCAGGCCGGTCAGCAGCTCGGCCACGCCGAAGAAGTTGATCGACATCGTCTTGCCGATCGGCGCCGAGATGCCGGCGCACGCGATCACGCCGTCGATCACGCCGCCGGTCTTCGCGATCGCCTGGGCCGCGGCATCCGCCCGCCCTTCGGGGGTGGACAGGTCGGCTTCGATCTCGGCAGCCTGCAGGTCGATGCCGACGACGTTCTCGCCACGGCTGCGCAGCAGCGCGGCGGTGGCGGCTCCGATGCCGGACGCGGAACCTGTCACGACGTACGTGCGGGGCATTTCAGTCTCCTTCTGACGGCGACGGGGTCGCCGTCGCGGTGGGCCGCGGGTGTGCGGCGGGGTCTTCTCGCGCGGGATCCGCGGGAGTCTCGGGGCCGGGGGACTCGGTGAGGAGTCCGTCGACGAAGCGGCGCAGCAGCGCGCCGAAGGCGTCGACCTCGGCCGGGGTCCAGTCGTCGAGCACGTGGTCGACCATGACGTGCCCCGCCGTGACCAGCCGGCGGTACGCGTCCTCGCCGCGCGCGGTGAAGGCCACGGTGGTCGCCCGTCCGTCGTCGGGGTGTGCGGCGCGAGTGACCAGATCGTCGGCGAGGAGTCGCGTGATGAGCTTCGACATCGTGGGGCGCGTGACGTTGAGCTCGTCGGCGAGCGCGCTCGGGCGCGCGGCGCCGCCGTGGAGTCCGAGCGTGTAGATCGCACGGATCTCGGTGGGGTCGAGGGCCACTCCCACGCCGCTTGCGATGCGCGCCTGCACCGTGCTCGACGACCAGCGCGACATGAGGCGCGTCAGCGAAGCGAGCAGGTCGGCGCGGGGTGCGGCATCCATGATCCGAGTCTACGCCGATAATTGCCTCAGGCAACCAAATCTGACCGGAGCCTTGTCTGCCGATATATCGCTATGTATCGTCGGGGTATCGGCAGGCACTCGTCAGGAGGTCGTCATGAGCGGTACGTATCCAGGATTCGGGCCCCGTCACCGGAACCAGGCGGGGCAGAGTCTGCCCGGCGGGCTCTTCGAGGCGATGGACCAGCTGCGCGAGGCCTTCGAGCAGCGCTTCTCGCCCCGCGTGGGCCGCGGCGACGTGCGGGCGGCCGTGCTCGCGGTGCTCGCCGAGCAGCCCATGCACGGCTACCAGATCATCCACGAGATCGAGGAGCGCAGCGGCGGCGCCTGGAAGCCGAGCCCCGGCTCGGTCTATCCCACGCTGCAGCTGCTGGCCGACGAGGGTCTCGTGGTCGCGGAGGAGTCAGGTGGCAAGAAGACCTATGCGCTGACCGATGCGGGCCGCGCCGAGGTCGCCGCGGGCGAGGACCGCACCGCACCGTGGGAGGCGTTCGGCACGGCTGAGGCCGGACGCGCCACCGCGCTGCCGAAGGCGGGCGCCAAGCTCGCGCAGGCAGCCGCGCAGGTCGCCCGCGGCGGTACACCGGAGCAGGTCGCACAGGCCGTCGACGTGCTCGACGAGGCGCGGCGTAGGCTCTACTCCATTCTCGCTCAGGACTGACAGGAGACCGATGGCAGACGCCGGTGGCACGCGCGCCCGCTATCGGCGGATCCTGCGGTTCGCCTCGCGCTACATGGTGCAGGCGTGGTGGTTCGAGCTCGTCCTCCCGCGCTTCGGGCTGAGCGCCCTCGCGGCGCGCAACCGGCCGAAGCGCCTGGAGCACATCGCCAAGAACTTCCACGTCCTCGCGGTGTCGCTCGGCGGACTCATGATCAAGGTCGGCCAGTTCCTGTCGTCGCGGCTGGACGTGCTGCCGCCCGAGATCACCACCGAGCTGGAGGGCCTGCAGGACGAGGTGCCGCCGGTGGCGTTCCCCGCGATCCGCGCGCTCGCCGAGGCCGAGCTCGGGGTCCCGCTCGAGCAGGCGTTCGCGGGGGTCGACGAGGTTCCGGTGGCCGCGGCATCCCTCGGTCAGGCCCACCGCGCCCGACTGAACCCGCAGGATGCCGCCGACACCGGCTTCACAGACGTCGTCGTGAAGGTGCAGCGGCCGGGCATCGACGCGATCGTCGACGTCGACCTCGCGGCGCTGCGGCGGGTCGCGACGTGGCTCAGCCGCGTCCGCGTCATCCACGACCACGTCGATCTGCCCGCGCTGGTCGAGGAGTTCGCGAGCACGAGCCGGGACGAGATCGACTACCTGCTCGAGGCGCGCAACGCGGCGCGCTTCGCCGAGAACTTCGCGGGCGACGAGCGCGTCACGGTGCCCGAGGTGGCCTGGGAGCGGACCACGCGGCGCGTGCTGGTGCTCGCCGATGTCACCGCGATCAAGATCACCGACGTCGACGGGCTGCGGGCGGCGGGCATCGACCCGGCCGCGGTCGCGAAAGAGTTCGCGAACGTCATGTTCGACCAGCTCTTCATCGACGGGTACTTCCACGCCGACCCGCATCCGGGCAACATCTTCGTCACGCCCGCCGGCCCTGATGCGACGCCCGGCGCCCGCCCGTGGACGCTGACGTTCGTCGACTTCGGGATGATGGGCGAGGTGCCGGCGACGCTGCGCACCGGCCTGCAGCAGCTGATCATCGCGGTCGCCGCGCGCGACAGCAAGAGGATGGTCGCGAGCATCCGCGACGTCGGCGCCCTGCTGCCCTCAGCCGATACCGGCGAGCTCGAGCGGGCGATGACGGCGCTGTTCGCCCGGTTCGGCGGCATGGGGTTCGCCGAGCTGCAGAAGGTCGATCCGCGCGAGTTCCAGGCGTTCGCCACCGAGTTCGGCGATGTGGTGCGATCGCTGCCGTTCCAGCTGCCCGAGAACTTCCTGCTCATCGTGCGGGCCATCTCGCTCACCAGCGGCGTGTGCAGCGCCCTCGACCCGGCGTTCAACGTGTGGGACGCCGTCGAGCCGTACGCCGACCAGCTGCTGCGGGATCAGAGCGGCAACGTCGTGCAGGGCTTCGCGCGCGAGGCCGTGTCGGTCGCCGGGGTCGTGGCGCGGCTGCCGAAGCGGCTCGACGAGATGGTGTCGCAGATCGTCGACGGCAAGCTCGTCGCCGACGTGCCCAAACTCGACCAGAAGCTGCGCAAGCTCGAGCGCATGGGCCGCCGAGCGGTGTCGGCCGTGCTGTTCGCGGGCCTGCTGATCAGCGGCGCCGTGCTGCGCTCGCAGGACCTCACGATCGGCACCGTGCTGATGATCCTGTCCATCCTGCCGCTGCTGCACACGCTGTTCTCGGGATTCCTGCGGCGTCCGGGGGAGTAGCGCCCGCACCGGAGACACCCGACCCGCTACGGTGTCAGCCAGGAGCTCGGAGCGGGGGTGCATGTGGTCTGGGCGGTGATCGTGCGGGTCGTGGACCTGCTGGTGCAGCTCGCCCTCATCTGGCTCGGCCTGGTGGTCTTCTTCGCCGACGACGATGCCGGGACCGTCCTCGCCCTCGCGGGGTGGTCCGCGCTGGGCGCGCTGTACTGGCTCGCCTCGGTGATCGCGGTGGCGGTGACCGTCCGACGGCCGCACGACGCGGCGCCGCGCTGGGTCGCACGGGTCGATCTGCATCCCGTCGTCAACGCCGTCACGGTGAGCGCGACGTTCCTCGCGAGCCTCGTCGGCATCATCGCGGCCACCGAGATCCTGCTGCTGCGCGACGACCCCGACTGGGCCGGGTGGGTGGAGCCGGTGGCCGTGTTCGCGATGCTGCTGTCGTGGGCGCTGTACCACTGGGGGTTCGCCCGCATCTACGAGCGCCGCTACCGGCGGGCGGTCGTGCCGCCGCTGGTCTTCCCCGGCAGCGGCACCCCGCGCCTGGCCGACTTCGTCTACTTCGCGTTCACCAACGCCACGAACTTCTCGGTCTCGGACGTCCAGGTCATGACCACGCGCATGCGCTGGAGCGTGGTGTGGCACACCACGACCAGCTTCTTCCTCAACGCGCTGATCATCGTGCTCGCCTTCAGCACGATCATCAACTGAGGATCGCGGATGCCGCGCCCGACCGGTTCAGGCCTTCCGGTAGGTGGCCACGACCGGGCAGTCGAACGGATCTCGCGCCGCGAGGCCCACCCGGTTGAGGTAGTCGATGACGATGCCGTACGAGCGCCACAGCGACGTCTCGGCGTAGGGGACTTCCAGCGTGCGGCAATGGTCGATCACGATCGCACGCGCGCGGGCGAGGTGCGGGCGCGCCATGCTCGGGAACAGGTGGTGCTCGATCTGGTAGTTCAGGCCGCCCATGAGCCAGGTCGCCCACCAGCCGCCGGAGATGTTGCGCGAGGTCCGCACCTGCTTGCTGAAGAAGTCGAGCTTGGCGTCGGGGGCGATGACGGCCATCCCCTTGTGGTTGGGGGCGAAGGACGCACCCATGTACACGCCGAAGACGGCCAGCTGCACCCCCAGGAAGGCGAAGGCCATCCCGAGCGGGAGGAACACGAAGACGGGCGTCCACACCAGGGCGAACCGTGCGGCGAGCAGCCCCAGCTCGACGAAGCGGCCCTTCACCGGTGCGCGGCCGAACAGGTGCCGGAAGGCGAGGAAGTGCAGGTTGAGGCCTTCGAGCGTGAGCAGCGGGAAGAACAGCCAGCCCTGACGTCGGGTGATGAGGCGCTGCAGCCCGCGCGCCTGCGCGGCGTCGACGTCGAGGAACGAGATCGTGTCGACCTCGATATCGGGGTCCTTGCCTACGCGGTTCGGATTGGCGTGGTGACGCGTGTGCTTGTTCGCCCACCACGAGTAGCTCATGCCGACGACGCCGTTGCCGAGCAGTCGTGCGAGCCTGTCGTTCGCCGGTCCCGACGTGAGGATCTGCCGGTGCGCCGCCTCGTGCGAGAGGAAGGCGACCTGGGTGAACAGCACGCCGAGGGCGGCGGCGATGAGCAGCTGGAACCAGCTGTGGCCGAGAAGGACGAAGCCGGTGATCGCTCCGCCGAAGGCCAGGGCGATGGCGAGGCCGACGACCGCATAGAACCACGGTGCGCGGCGCATCAGGCCCGTCTCGCGGATGACCTGCGCGACGTCGGTGTAGGCGCGGGTGAGGGGCGGGAACTCCGTCGTCCCGGCGTAGGTCTGACGGACGGGGCCGAGCCGAGGCTCGAGGGCGGTGGAAGAGATGGGTGCACCTGTGGATTCGATCGGGACCGCGTTGGCCGTGAAAGCCAAGGGCGGATGCCGATCGCTGGTGCCAGGCTACGTGCACCGGTATGTCGCGGCCGGAATACACCGGACCTTGCCAGGTGATCGTCGGCCGGGGCACAGTGGCGCCCCGGCCGACGGGAGATCAGAGCGGGCGGATGTTGGCCGCCTGCATGCCCTTGGGGCCCTGCTCGGCGTCGAATTCCACCTTCTGGTCCTCGCGCAGCTCCTTGAAGCCGCTGCCGGTGATCGCGCTGAAGTGTGCGAAGAGATCGGCCGAGCCGTCATCGGGTGCGATGAAGCCGTAGCCCTTCTCGGAGTTGAACCATTTCACGGTGCCAGTGGCCATCGTGTCTTTCCTTTTGTTCTGTGGACCGCGTGTGCGGCCCGGGGTGCCGCTCCGACGTGTGCGGAGCGGGCGCAGGTGGGGCACACCGCGCGTACGGGAGCGCGGAGTGCGGGTGATGGATGCCGCCACGGCGTGCGCGGCGGCGGTGCGGTCGGCGAACACGCCGAGGCGCTCGCCGCGGGCACTGTGCGCCTCGAAGCCGCCGGCGACGATGTGGACGAAGCCGGCGTACTCGCCGGCCGACGTGGCGACGAAGACGTCGTGGTCGGCCTGGCGCCAGTCGAGCGGAGGATGAAGGGATACGGATGCAGGGTGAATGAGTGTCAAAACGTGTGGGTGCGCGGACGAGACGAGGACGTGGTCGTTCGCGGGAGTCGGAGGAAGGATGCGACCGCGGTGGCGGTGAGGCGTCGAGCGCTCTGGTCTCCGCAATGAGGCAGAGGAGATCGACGCGGCGGCCCGATCGGGCGACCGCAACCGTATCACAGCGAGCTGGACGGGCGCCTGCGCGTCGTGCCCGGAACGAGAGGATGCCGCGACCCGGCGGGCCGCGGCATCCTCTCGTCGTCCGGTGCTACGCCGTCGCGTCGGCGCGCTTGGGCAGGACCCAGCCGGCGCGCGGGAAGTGGCACGTGTACCCGTTGGGGTAGCGGATCAGGTAGTCCTGGTGCTCCGGCTCGGCCTCCCAGAACGGGCCCTCGGACTCGATCGTGGTGACGGCCTTGCCGGGCCACAGCCCTGAGGCGTCGACGTCGGCGATGGTGTCGCGGGCGACCTCGGCCTGCTCGGGGGAGAGCGGGAAGATCGCCGAGCGGTAGCTCGTGCCGATGTCGTTGCCCTGACGGTTCTTCGTCGACGGGTCGTGGATCTGGAAGAAGAACGCCAGGATGTCGCGATAAGACGTCTCGGCGGGGTCGAAGACGATCTCGACAGCCTCGGCGTGGCCGGGGTGGCGCTGGTACGTCGCGTGGGCGTTCTCGCCGCCGGTGTAGCCGACGCGGGTCGACTTCACGCCGGGCTGGCGACGGATGAGGTCCTCCATGCCCCAGAAACAGCCGCCGGCGAGGACAGCCGTCTCGGTGCCGGGGGTGCGGGTGATCTCTCCGGTGTCGAAGGGTCCGCTGGTCATGATGCGTTCTCCTGGTTCTCGGGATTCGGGTCGCTGAGTGTGTCGAAGCGGTCGAGGTAGTCGCCGTAGCCCTCGTCGTCGAGCGATGCGACGGGCACGAAGCGCAGTGCGGCCGAGTTCATGCAGTATCTCAGGCCTCCGGCATCCCGTGGGCCGTCCGGGAAGACGTGACCGAGGTGACTGTCGGCGCCCGCCGAGCGCACCTCGGTGCGGGGCATGAACAAGGACCGGTCCTTCTTGGTGGTCACCGCGTCGGGCTCGATGGGGCGGGTGAAGCTCGGCCATCCGGTTCCGCTGTCGTACTTGTCGGCAGACGAGAAGAGGGGCTGACCCGAAACGACGTCGACGTAGATGCCGGCCTCGTGGTTGTTCCAGTACTCGTTGCGGAACGCCGGCTCGGTGCCGTCGTCCTGCGTCACGCGATACTGCGCGGGGGTGAGGCGGCTGAGGGCCTCGGGGGTCTTGCGGTAGTCGTTGCTCACGATTCCTCCTGGTTCGACGCGGCTGGCTGCGGCGTCATGAAGAAGAACGGATGCCCGGGTGGTTTTGGTCCCGCGAGACTGGGAGCGCGCTGTGAGTTCTGGCGTTCAGGCCGAGCCGAGCTCGCCACTCAGTCGCCCATGGAACGCTGCTGCGGCATCCGACATGCCCTCGAGCTCGACAGCGATGCCGCGCTGCGCGTACTTCGTGACGATCGCGTCGAGGGCAGCGACAGTCGAGGCGTCCCACACGTGTGTGCGTGAGAGGTCGATCACGACGTGCGCCGGGTCGGCCGCGTAGGCGAACTGTGTGGTGAGGTCGTTGCTCGACGCGAAGAACAGCTCGCCGTCGACGCGGTAGCGGGCGGTGTCGCCGTCGAGCGTTCGGGTCACTGTCGTGAAGTGTGCGACCCGCCGGGCGAACAGCACCATCGCGGCCAGCACCCCGAGGATCACGCCCACGGCGAGGTTGTGGGTCCACACCGTCGCGACGACGGTGACGAGCATGACGGCCGTCTCGCTGAGCGGCATGCGACGCAGCGTCGACGGGCGGATGCTGTGCCAGTCGAAGGTCATCGCCGACACCACGATCATGACGGCCACGAGCGCCGCCATCGGGATGAGCCCCACGATGTCGCCGAGGGCCACGACGAGCACCAGCACCCAGACGCCGGCGAGGAACGTCGAGATGCGCGTGCGGCCGCCCGAGGTCTTGACGTTGATCATCGTCTGGCCGATCATCGCGCACCCGCCGGTGCCGCCGAAGAACGCCGACACGACGTTGGCGACGCCGAGGCCCCACGCCTCGCGGGTCTTGCGCGAGTGCGTGTCGGTGAGGTCGTCCACGAGCTTGGCGGTCATGAGCGACTCCAGCAGACCCACGAGCGCGGCGGCGAACGCGAACGGGGCGACGATCTGCAGCGTCTCCCAGGTCAGGGGCACCTGCGGGAGGAGCAGCTCGGGCAGGCTCCGGGGCAGTTCGCCCTGATCGGCCACGTTCGGCACCGACAGCCCGAACACGACGACGGCTGTCGTCAGCAGCACGATCGCGATGAGCGGTGCGGGGACGGCCCGGGTGATGTGCGGCCACACGAACAGGATGCCCAGGCCCGCCGCGACCAGCACGTACACCGCCCACGGCACGTCGATCAGCTGCGGCACCTGCGACAGGAAGATGAGGATCGCCAGCGCGTTGACGAACCCGACCATGACGCTGCGAGGGATGAAGCGCAGCAGGCGCGCGACGCCGAGAACGGCGAACAGCACCTGGATGAGGCCCGCCAGGGCGATCGTCACGATGAGGTAGTCCGAGCCGTACTCGCGCGCGACGGGCGCGATGACGAGGGCCACGGCGCCCGCGGCCGCCGTGATCATCGCCGGGCGCCCGCCGGTGAAGGCGATCACCACGGCGAGCACGAACGACGAGAACAGGCCGACCCGCGGGTCGACGCCGGCGACGACCGAGAACGCGATCGCCTCGGGGATCAGCGCGAGCGCGGTGACCAGGCCCGCGAGCACCTCGCGCGTCAGCAGCCGCGGGCTGCGCAGCGCCTGGAGCACGGTCGGGGTGATGCGGTAGCGGTCGGCGGGTTCGGCGGTGGCGGCGGACACGGGGACTCCTGTCGGGTGCGCGCCGATGCGCCGCAGAGGGGGAAGAGGGGTGGATGCCGCGACCCGCGCGGCCTCCACGACTCTAGTCGCGACGCGCCCGGGCTTGCGCGGGCGTACGCTCGAAGGCGATGTCGGCCGTCACGTTCACAGGGCATCTGCCCGGCGACCGGGCGTACCGGCGACTCATCGCGGGGCTGTTCTTCGCCGGCATCGCGACGTTCGCGCAGCTGTACTCGCCGCAGGCGGTGCTGCCGCTGATCGCGCAGGAGTTCGCCGTGCCGCCCGCGACGGCGGCGCTCGCCGTCTCGATGACGACGCTCGGGCTGGCGGCGACAGTGATCCCGTGGTCGGCGGTCGCCGATCGGGTGGGCCGCGTGCCGGCGATGGCCGCCGGCATCCTCGTCGCGACGGTGTTCGGGCTGCTCGCGCCGTTCAGCCCCGACATCGGCGCGCTGCTGGTGCTGCGCCTGCTCGAGGGCGTCGGGCTCGGTGCGGTGCCCGCGATCGCGCTCGCGTACCTCAGCGAAGAAGTGGATCCCGCCCACACCGCCGCCGCGGCGGGCAGCTACATCGCGGGCACGACGATCGGCGGGCTGGCAGGACGACTGATCGCGGGTCCGATCGGGGATGTCGCGGGCTGGGAGGCAGGTGTGCTCGCGGTCGCGGTGGTGTGCGCGCTGTCGGCTGTCGCCTTCCTCGTGCTCGTGCCGCGGGCGCGCGGGTTCGTGGCGCTGCGGCACCGCCCGCACCGGGGGCCCTCGCTCGCGCACCGCCTGGCCGAGAACCTGCGGTCGCGGCGGCAGCTCGCGCTGTACGCGCAGGGGTTCCTGCTCATGGGCGGGTTCGTCGCGCTCTACAACTACCTCGGCTTCGCGTTGACCGCGCCGCCGTACTCGATGCCGCACTGGGCCGTCAGCCTGCTGTTCCTCGCGTACCTGGCCGGAACGGTGGCCTCGCCGGTGGCCGGCGCGCTGGCGACGCGGTTCGGGCGATTCCCGGTGCTCGTGGCGTCGATCGTCGTGATGTCGGCCGGTGCGGCCCTCACGCTGCCGCCGTCGGTGCCGGTGATCCTCGTGGGGCTGCTGGTGTTCACGGCGGGATTCTTCGCGGCACATGCCGTCGCTTCGGGCTGGGCCCCGGTCGCCAGCGTCGCCGACGCGCGGGCCCAGGCGTCGTCGCTGTACTACCTGGGGTACTACGCCGGGTCGAGCCTGTTCGGGTGGGCGCTCGGGTTCGTGTTCGCCGCGATGGGGTGGGCCGGTATCGCGGTCGCCGTGCTGGTGCTCATCGCGCTCGCCGCCCTCATCGCGGTGCTCTGGCTGCGTTCGGCCTAGACCCGGATACGTGACGGCCGTGCCGTCCGTCAAGGGGGTGTCCGCCCCGGACGACCGCGCCTAGAGTCGCTCGGGTGGTGGACCGAGCCCGCGCCCAGCCCGACCACTCGGGTTTTCGCGCCGATATCCAGGGACTGCGTGCGATCGCGGTCGGGTCCGTCCTGCTCTATCACGCGGGTGTGCCGTTCCTCCCCGGCGGCTACGTCGGCGTCGACGTCTTCTTCGTGATCTCGGGCTTCCTCATCACCTCGCACCTGCTGGAGCAGCTCCGCGCGCACGGCCGGGTGAGGTTCGGCCAGTTCTACGCGCGCCGGGCCCGCCGCATCCTGCCCGCTGCGTTCGTCGTGCTGCTGCTCACCGTGGCGGCCGCGATCATCTGGTACCCGCCGCTGCTCATGAAGGACGTGTGGGCCGCCGCCGTCGCGACGGCGCTGTACGTGCCGAACTACTTCTTCGCGCTCGCCGACTCGGACTACCTGGCCGAATCCTCCAATCCTTCGCTCTTCCAGCACTACTGGTCGCTCGGCGTCGAGGAGCAGTTCTACCTGGTGTGGCCGGCGCTGCTGGCCCTCATCTGGGTCGCGGTGCGGTCGCGACGCGCGCTGCTCGGCGTGCTGATCGGGATCGTCGCGGCATCGTTCGCCGCCTGCGTGTGGCTCACGTTCACGGCGCAGCCATGGGCGTTCTTCTCGCTGCCGGCGCGCGCATGGGAGCTCGGCGTCGGGGGCCTCACCGCCGTGCTGCTGCAGCAGCGGCGACGCATCATGGGCGAGAGATGGGCGCCGATCGTCGGATGGACGGGGATCGCGGGGGTGGCGGCATCCATTCTGCTCTTCTCGTCGGAGACGACGTTCCCGGGTGTGGCCGCTGCCCTGCCGGTGCTGGGCACGGCGGCCGTCATCGCGGCCGGCGCGACCCGCCGCGGGCCCACACGCATGCTGTCGACGAAGGGCATGGTGCTGATCGGCACGATCTCGTACTCGCTGTACCTGCTCCACTGGCCGGCGCTCGTGCTGCCGGGCGCCCTCGTGCCGGGGCCGGTGCCGCTGTGGGCGACGCTGCTCATCGCGCTGGCGTGCGTGCCGGCGGCCTGGCTGCTGTACCGCGGCGTCGAGGATCCGGTGCGACGGGCACCGGTGCTCACGCGACGCCGGGCGCGGGTCACGCTCGTCGGCGCGGTGGCCGGCTCGCTCGCCTGCCTGGGCGTCGCGAGCGCCGCCTACGCCGTCGTCGACACGCGCACGCTGCACGACGAGCGCGCCGCATCGGGCACCGTCATCACCCAGCTGCCCAGCGGCACCGACTTCGTGCCCGACAACCTGGCGCCCGACCTGCGCGATGCGCGCGAGAGCCTTCCGGCGGTGTACGACGACGGCTGCATGCGCGGCATCGCCGCCACCGACGCCCGCGGCTGCCGCTACGGCGACCCCGGCGCACCGCGTATCGTGCTGTTCGGCGACTCGCACGCGGCGCAGTGGTTCCCCGCGCTGCAGCGGTTCGCGAAGGCCGCCGGGTACTCGATCGAGGTGCAGACCAAGAGCTCGTGCCCGGCCGCCGACATCGAGACCCTGCGCCGCGGCGCGCCGTACCCGCAGTGCGCGCAGTGGCGGGACGCCGTGATCGAGCACCTCAACGCCGACCCGCCCGCGCTGGTGGTGATGGCCACCTACACCGGCGCCGAGGTCGCGCCGGGCGTCGCCGACGACGAGAAGGCCTGGGATGCCGCCTACGGACGCACCCTCGACGCCCTGCACGCGCCGACCGCGGTGATCGCCGACACTCCGGATCTGCGCGAGGATCCGGCGCCGTGCCTGTCGGCGCACCTCTCGGACGCCGATGCGTGCGGGCAGCCGCGGTCGGTCGCTCTCGCGGGTGACGCGCGGGCCGCGGAGGTCCGCGCGACCGCGGCGCGCGGCATCCCGCTGCTGGACCTGAACGGCTACCTGTGCGATGCCGAGCGGTGCCCGCCGATCCTCGGCAACACCCTCGTGTACCGCGACTCGCATCACCTCACCGCGGCGATCAGCGCCGATCTGTCGGGCGTGCTCGGCGAGGCGCTGAGACCGCTGCTCCCGGCGGCAGGTCGCTGACCCGCGGCCGTCGGCGGGACCGGTAGGTTCGGAATCCCTGGGACGCCGAGGAGGGCGCGTGGCCGAGCACGTTCGCACCACCGCAGAGGCCGCCGCCCTGGCCGGCCGCATCCTCGGCGCGAGGGACAAGCCGCTCGTCGTGCTGTCGACCGATCCCGCGACCGACGGGTTCGTGATCGACGTGCACGACGTGGAGTCGGGCACCCTCGGCGTGGCCGACCTCGTGCTGATCCACACCGGCGACCTCACCCGCACCCTCGCGGCGCACCTTCCCGACCGCGCGCAGGTGTACGGCGGAGCGGGGCGCTCCTACCCCGTCGACTTCGGCGCCGACCCGGACTGGCGGCGCTCGCCGCTGCGCTTTCCGGGTCCGCGTGCCGCCACGGCGCTCGTCGGCGACGTGCTCACCCACGCGAACGCCGCGCAGCTGTTCGCCCGCAAACCGGCGTCGCGCCGGGTCGCGGTGACCGGTGTCGTGCAGGGGTTCGCCGGAGACGAGCGCGCCCTCGTCGCCACCGACGGCCACGGCCCCGCGACGATCTCGCGCGAACTGACGTATCCGCCGTTCCCGTTGGACTGGGTGCTGCACCGCGGCCAGCGCGTCGCCGGCATGCTCGATCTCGACGATCACCGGCTGCTGGTCACCGAGCCCGAGCCCGAGCTTGCCGCGCTGATGGCGGCGTTCCCGCACCACAGCGTGACCCTCGCGTTCGTCACGAAGGTCACCGCGGCGCGCGCGACCGTGCTGCTGCACCCCGCCGTGGAGTTCACGGTGCGCCGCGACGACGTCTCGAAGAACCCGCTCGACACCGTGGACCTGCTGCTGGCCGAAGGGGACGTCGTCGCCGTGCGCGTGCTGCACCTCTCGGACGGCACCATCCACCTGAGCCTGTACGACGTCGATGACGACGAGCCGATCGTGGCGCCGCTCGCGTTGACGACCGGCGGGCGTCCGTGGCTCGAAGCCGGCCGGGCGCTGCCGCCGGAGGACGCCGACACGCACGGCGAGCTCGCGGCCCTGGAGCGGCGCGCCCCGGTCCCGGGGGCGGTGCCCGCCGCTGCGGCACGGGAGGTCGTGGCGGCGGAGGCCGTGCCGCCGGAGCCTTCTGCACCGGAGGGTGAGGCCGCCGCGGCGCCGGCCGCCGAGACCGCGGCCGGAGCGGCGCCCGGGGCGGGGGCAGCCACCGCAACGTCCCGTCCGGTTCCCGGTCCCGGGATGCGGCCCGCGATGCCGCACTCCGGGGCGGCCGTCGAATCGGCCGACGAGCACGTGGCGGCCGCCGAGCGCCCGGGGGCACACGGGTCGGCCCTGCGCTCGACGCAGCGGGCGCTCGACACCGCGCGCGCCGAGATCTCGGTGCTCAAGGCGCGCCTCGCCGAGGCGGGCGCGGACGATTCCGCCGCGAACCGCCTGCGTGCGCGCGCCACGGCGGCCGAGGCCCGGCTGAAGGATGCGCTGGTCGGCCGCGCCGAGCTGGAGCTGCGGGTGCGCGAGCTCAAGGAGCAGCAGCGCGCCAGCACGCAGGCGCTGCGCTCGGCTCGCAAGGCTGTGGCGGTCCCGCCGACCCCCTCCGACGACCGTGCGGCCCGCCGCAGCCGCTGGAGCACCGACGAGGCGTGGGTGCGCCACGAGATCTACTTCGCCTGGGTCGACCGCGTCGAACCCGCCGAGCGCGCCGACCGACCGCTCGGCGACTACGTCGTCGGGCCCCGGTTCGCGGACTCGCTCACTGCGCTGGACGACGGCCAGTTCGACAAGGCGATGAGAGCCGCGGTGGATGCCGCGACCGGCCGCATCCGTGAGATCCCGGGCCGGGAGGCGCACCTGCTGCGCACCGGCGACGGCGCCGGCGACCCGCCCACTGTGCGCGCGAGCGACGGCGCCAAGTGCTGGCGGGCGTACATCGAGCAGAGGACGGCGCAGGCGCGCCGCATCCACTACTGGGTCCTGCCGGGCGGAGGCGTCGAACTCAGTCGCATCGTCACGCACGACGACGTGCAGCCGTAACGACTCGTCGTGTCAGGGGATGAGCCCGAAGGCGTCGTCGAGCAGCGAGAACAGCCCGAACCCCGCGAGGGCCAGCCCCAGCACCAGCCAGATCCAGTGCACCCGCTCGGTGAGACGGCGACCGGGCGCCGCGACGCCACGCGGTGGGCGGACGATGCGGGCGGAGTCCGTCGCATCGCGCACCACATGCGTCTCGCCGAGCCGGTCGTCGCGCCAGCGCTGCCACTGCGCGACCTGCGTGGTGAGGGCCTCGAGCGTCGCGAACAGCCACTCCCACACCTCGGGGTCGAGGGTCGACAGATCGCGGCGCGCGTACAGCAGCAGCCGGTCGTCGACGATCTCGACGTCGAGGGCCGCTGCGTGGTCGATGAACCGGGCCATCACGTCGGGCGTGAACAGATACAGGGCGTCGCGTTCATAGCCGACCGGCGCATACAGCGAGAAGTGACTGTCGAAGTCGCCTTCCAGGCTCACGCGCTGGGCAGCGTCGAGCGACACCGGGAGGTTCGAGACCCGCAGCGAGTCATTGCTCGTCGCGTCGAGCACGAGATGCGGCAGGGTGGTGCCCAGGCGCACCGACGCGAACCCCCAGCGATGGGTGCGGCGGTCCTTGCCACTGCCGGTCGTGAACGTCTGGTTGCCGACGGCGAGGCCGCCGGCATCCCTCACCACGTCCCAGGCCACCTGCCCGTCGCGGGCGTCGAAGATCATCTCCGGCAGGTCGAGGTCGCGGTCGACGGGGGCGTAGGTCAGCCGGTTGGCCGCGGCGAAGCGTGACAGCCGGTACTGACGCCGACCGCTGCGGCGACGCAGATCCGCGGCGACGGTGCTGCCCGTCACGACGATCACCCCGACGGCGACGACCAGCGCGCCGGCCGCGACGACGGCATCGTCGGTCGACACCTCGCCGGTGCCCAGCAGCAGCCACGCGAAGATCCCGGCGAGGAACAGCGACGACGCGGTCAGCGTGACGGCGGGCCACCAGATCGCGCGCAGGGTTCCCCGGATCTCGGCGGGCAGGGTCTCGCGGTATGCGGCGAGGGCGTCCCGATCGACCGGCCCCGTCAACGCCGACGTGTCGAGGGTCGCGGCAGGCATGCTCCTCACGGCACGGACACCGTGACGGCGGCGCGGGCCAGGCGCTCGAGCTCGTCGGCGCCGATCCCCGGCCAGCCGTGCAGGATCGCACGCCAGTCCTCGGGGAGCGCCGACGCACCCCACACCGCACCGGCGAGGGCTCCCGCGATCGCGGCGACGGTGTCGGTGTCCAGGCCGCCGCGCACGGCGCGTTCGAGGGCGTCGACCAGCGATGCGGCGCCGGCGACCGCGCACAGCGCCGCCTGGAAGGCGAGCACCACCCAGCCGTTGCCCTGCGCGAAGTCGCGGGGATGACGACCCGGCACCAGTGCCTCGTCGATGAGCTGCGCCCAGCGGGCCCGCCGCTCGGTGGGGATCCGCTCCAGCCCGGCGCGGACGTCCGGCTCACCCGTGAGGATCGCGTGCCGGATCGCGAGGCACCACAGCGCGCAGGCGTCCAGGTTGTCGTCCTCCCAGTGCGTCAGGCGCGCGACGCGTCCCGCGGCGGCGGCCAGTTCGGCGGGGGATCGCCCGACATACCCGAGCGCGACCGGGCCGGTGCGCATCAGCGAGCCGTTGCCGCCGCTGCGGCCGGTGGCCTCGTGGACGGCGCGCGCGGCGGAGGTCGCGGCATCCGCCGACGTCTGCCCGGCGAGCAGCCCGAACACGTGGCGGGTCTGCGCGCCCACGTCGAGCGAGGTCTTCGACCAGTCCAGCCAGCGGGCGACGACTCCCGAGAGGGTGGCCGGATCTTCGAGCGCCTCGTGCCGCGACAGGGCTTCGAGGAGGGGAACGGCCATGCTCGTGTCGTCGGTCCACTCGCCGACCTCGTGGCCGAAGTGCCCGCGGCCGAAGACCACCGGCGTGTCGTCAGGGAGCGACGGGCCGAACTCGTACTGCGAGCCGAGTGCGTCGCCGGCGGCCGATGCCAGGACGGCGCCCACGGCGCGATCGAGCTGGGCGGGCGTGAGGGCATCAGGCATGCAGGCATCCTGTCATGGGCGGCCGACGCTGCCTGTCGTGCGGCGCGGGTGCGTCAGATCGTCGGCTCGCCGGTCGGCGTGGGCGTGTGATCGGGCTCGGACGAGGGCACGGGCTCGGGCTCGGTCGAGCGGTGTGACCGGGTCACCGCCCACCGCAGCAGCAGGCCGAGGGCGGCGACCACGATCGCGACGAGGATCGGGCGCAGCGCGAGCTCGGGCATGAACAGCGCCATCTGGAACACGCCGACGGCGTAGTCGATCATGCCGCGCACGTCGTGTGCGAGTACGCGCGAGCCGGCCGCTGCCGAGACGCCCGTCATCCCCGCCGGGACGATCCACAGCAGCACAAGGCTCACGACCGCGGCCAGCACGCGGCCCACGGTGTTCACGCCTGCCCACGCGATCGACACCCCGACGAGCACGGGCGCCACCCACTGGAGTGCGGACGCGATGCCGATCAGCCAGTCCGGCCCCGTGAGCAGGAGCGGCCGGAGGAAGCCGCCCAGCCACGACGTGGCCGCGAGGGCTCCGATCGTCAGCCCGATGAGCGCGCCGCCGCGGGGCGCGAGAGCGATGAGCGCCAGCGCTCCCGCACCGAGCAGGAGCGACAGGACGCACACCGCGACGAGGGCGCCGAGGTACAGCGCGGACTCGGACCGCTGCTGCAGCCCGGCGCTCACGAGGGCGGCGGACTGGGCGATCGCCACGATCTGGGCCAGCAGCACCGCGCCGCCGAGCACGGCGATACCGCCGCGCGCGAGTCGTGGCCGCAGCGCCCGCGCGACGATTCCCGCGACCACGGAGCCCACCACGATCAGCGCGAACAGGTCGGTCAGGTAGTACTGACTGAACGGCAGCAGCGCGACCGGCATCGCGTCGGGGCCCGGAGAGGCCGCCCACAGGTTCTGCAGCGGCAGCCTCATGCCGGTGGCGAGCCAGGGGAGCAGTCCGACGAGGAAGGCGCCGAGGCCGATGAGTCCGCATGCCCACAGCGGCACGCAGCGGCCGGCGTCGGACGTGAGGGTGGTGACGTCGTTCCCGGTCGCGGGTACGGCTCCGGTCATCAGCTTCGACTCCGATCTGCCGCCGGCCGCGCCGACGGTGCGGGTCAGCCTAGCGCGCACCGGGTCGATACTGTCGGACTGGTCCGGAATGGATGCTGACAAGCTGCCCGGGCACGTCCTGCTGGACCTGTGGCATGTGAACGGCCCGACGTTCGTGGGCGACACATGGGGCGAAGAGCCCGGTGGCTGGGTGTTCGGCAGCGGCTTCCCGGTGCAGACGCCCGAGGCGACGATGCTGCAGCTCGTGGCGGCCCCGCTCGACAACGCCGCGCGGTCGCGCATCGCGTGGGGCAAACGCCGCGGCGATCGTCCCGTGACCGGATGCCGGCACCCGGAGCTACCCTGAGGACATGCACCGGATCTACTCGCTGCCGTTCGCGTCCGTGTACCCGCTGTACGTCACGAAGGTGGAGAAGAAGGGGCGCACGACCGCCGAGCTGGACGAGGTGATCGAGTGGCTCACCGGCTTCGACGACGCCGACCTGAAACAGCACCTCGACGAGCAGACGACGCTCGAGGACTTCTTCGACGACGCCGAGCTCAACCCGAACGCGTCGCTCATCACCGGGGTGATCTGCGGCATGCGCGTGGAGCAGATCGAGGATCCGCTCATGCAGAAGATCCGCTACATGGACAAGCTCGTCGACGAACTGGCGCGCGGCAAGGCGATGGTGAAGATCCTCCGCACCGCCTGAGTCAGCCGCGCGGATCGAGGTCCACGGGGTACACGATCTCGATCTCGGAGATCGAAGGCGGAAAGTCCTTCCGATTGTTCGTCACGAATCTGTCGGCGCCCGCGGCGATCGCTGTCGCGAGATGCGCGGCATCGGCAGCTCGCAGGCCATGCTCCGTCGCCAGGACGAGCGCCAGCCGCGCGGTCGGCTCGTCGAGTGGACGCAGATCCAGCCGGCTGAGCACGCTGAGCAGTGCGGCGACCTCGTCGGAGCCCGGATCGTCGCGGAGAGGCTTCGCCAGCACCTCAGTGAGCAGCAGCACCGAGCCGACGCGAGCAGCTTTCTCATCGAGCAGCAGGCGCAGCACGGGACGACCCAGCGGATGGCCATCGCTCGCCGCATAGATCAGCACATCTGCGTCGAACGCGGTGGCGGCCGTCACCGACCCGACCTCGAAGCGCGCACCTCGTCGATGAGCGCTTCAGATCGCGAGGAGTCGATGGCGGCCGTGCGCAGTTCTTCCGTGCGTGCGGCGTCCAGCCGGGATCCGAGTTCGTCAGCGCGTTCCCACGCGCGCGGTGCTCGTCGTGCGCGCAGCGCGTCCGGGTTGACGAGCACCGCGACCACGCGTCCATGGCGGGTGATCGCGACCTCTTCGCCATGTGCGACGCGATCAAGCTGGGCCGGGAGTGTCTGTCGGGCGGTGCTTGCGCTGATCGTCACCATGTATCCGATTGTACGTAATCGTACATAGCCGTACCATCAGTTCTCGGATCACCGAGCGACGCTGCGAGCGTCGCGCGCGCGAACTCGCGCAGGGTCGGCGGGATGATCCACGACCCGTCGCTCTGCTGCGTCAGTCCGAACGCGACGAGGACCTCGATCATCGGGCTGACCTCGTCGAGGAGCCGGGCCAGATCGGCCTGGTGCCGGTCGACAGGATCGGCCTTCGCCGGCCGCGGGTCCAGGGGACCCCACCGCACGTCGTAGCCGTCCAGCCAGTCCTGCGGAACCCCGCTCTCGTAGTGGTCGAGACTCGACAGCACCGGCTCAGCGCCGTCCGCACGCGCTGCGTCGGACGCTCGCCGCACCGACTCCGTGACGAGATCGTGCCACGAGCCGGTGCCCGACGCCGCGCACTCGCACCGTGAGGCGCAGTCGGTGTACCGGTCCTCGTGCCAGTACGGGGGCCGCGTCGCGGCGGACACGGCCGAGATCAACGCATACGCGTGGGCGATCTCACGCATGCCGGTATCGGATCCGAAGCTGCCGTCCGCGATCGACAGGAGCAGGAGGTCGCGAGCAGCGCCCGACGTCGTCCGCTCGTCTCGCAGAGCCTTCGCGAGCGAAGACCAGAGGGTGGGCGCCGTGGCTGCCGACACGAGGAGCTGCTTCTTCGCGCGCAGCCGGCCCCGCCGTGAGTACACGAGCTGCAAGCGTTTCGCGGCGACGAGCACCTCGTGCAGCCGGGTTTCGTCGACATCGAGGACGGCGGCCGCATCCGTCAGGAAGGACGGCTCGATCGCGCCCGCCTGCAGCGGAATGCCATCAGCCCCGGCATGCAGAAGGAACCAGCGGAACACGCGCACGAAGTCCTCCGTCTCGGCCGATGTCACCACACTCGGCAGGCCGAGTCCCGCGAGGGCGACGCGCCTTCGGGCGCCCGCCTGTGCGGAGGAGGGGAGCCGCACCACGAAGGGGAGCGTCGGACCCGATGGCCCGGAGGCAGAGACCTCGACGTCGGCCGGCCAAGGGCCGCACCCGTCGTCCGACCCATCCTCACCGTCCGACGAGTCTGATCCCGCATCGGCCCACGGCCCCCTCAGCCACGCGGCGTGATCGCGGAACGCCTCATGGTCGGGGTGAGCGGGGTTACCGAGCGCAGCCACGATCACCGCGTGCTCATAGTCGCCTTTCGAACACGGCAGCGGCGCGCGGCCTCCGCCCGCGAGCACACGGCACGGCGGCTCGGTCGCCGGTACGACGTCATCGATTCCCGGTGTGATGAGTACCGCCCAGCCGCCTGTGCACGTATGGCGGAGGACCAATGCGCCGTTGCGCTCGAGCGTCACTCCGATCCGCGCGGTCCGATCGTCGATCACCGTGGGGTCCCGGAGGTCGATCATCGTCCACCGGTCTCCCCAGCGCCTTGTCGGGTGCGTTCGCGACGGGCCGGCGACGCCCGCCGTGAAGACGTGACGGTCGCACCGAGGGCCGCCCAGAACGGCGACGACCAGCTGGTGCAGCTCGCCGAGCGTGGCCTCCCGGTCGACTGCGACCTCGCGCCAGACGGCGGGATCATGGTCGCCGAGTGTGAGTCGAAGGTGGACGACGTGTCGCAGCGAAGGTGAGCGCATGCGTTGAAACTAGGCGTCGCATCGCGCCTATGGCCGGGCTGATCCCCGAACCGTGGACAGCCCGTCTGCCGGCTCCGATGTGGAGGAGGCGCGATGGCGCACCGCCTGAGTCAGCCGGCGATGCTCGCGCGCACCTGCACCTCGACGCCGTCCAGCCAGCGGCGGATGCGGCCGGTGTCGTCGACGAGCAGGCCGGTGGAGCGACCGGCGCGCGAGATCCACGAGAGGTCGTCGGGCCCGGCCACGACGGCCGCGGTGGCCCACACGTCGGCGTGGGCCAGGCCGGCGACCGCGACCGTCGCCGACACGACACCGGTCGCCGGCGTGCCCGACCGCGGGTCCACGATGTGCGCGCCGCGCTCGGCCGTGCCTGAGGTGGCGACGGCGCCGTCGCGCACCGGCAGTGTGGCGAGCACGCGCGAGCGGTCGGCGGGATCGACGATGGCGACGTTCCACACCCAGTCCGCGGCGGGAGCGGTGAGCAGCTGAAGGTCGCCGCCCGCGTTGATCCCCGCCGCGAGAACCCCGCGCTCCGTGAGCAGGGGTGCGAGGTGCCGGTGCGCCGCGCGCTCGACCGACCAGCCTTTGACGAATCCCGTCGGGTCGAACACCCCCGCCCACCAGGCGGTGAAAAGCCCGCCGGTGTCGGCCTCGGCCCGCGCACACGCCTCGGCGACCTCGGCGACCCAGGGTGAGGCATCCGTCATCGCCAGCTCGCCGCGCGCGATCCGCAGCACGTCGGAGTCGTCCCGGTACGGCGAGAACACCCGGTCGACGAATCGCAGCTCATCGAAGCACGCGGCCACGGCGGCCTCGAACGCCGTGCGGTCCGGATCGCCGACCACATGGATGCTGATCGCCGTGCCCATGATCTCGGCGACCTCGACGAGGCGGGGTGGCCGGCTCATGAGCGGGCCTGGTCCAGCGCACTCTGCAGAGACGTGAGATAGCCCTCGCTGGTGTATGTCGCGCCCGAGACCATGTCGATGTCGGCGGACTGGGCCTGCGTCGTCTCGGCGATCAGCGTGGGCAGCGCCCGCGTGTTGATCTGGCGATCGCGCGGATTCGTCGACGGGTACTCGGGCACCTGCACGTCGGTGATCGCTCCGCCCGACACCGTGATCTGCACCTGCACCGGCCCGAAGCGCGTGTCGGCCGCGCTGCCGGTGTAGGTGCCGTCGACCAGTCCCGAAGAAGACGCGGATGCCGCACCCGAGCCGGCATCGGCGGCACCGGAGCCGGTGGCGCCCGAACCCGTGCTGCCCGAGTCCGCGGCGCCCGAGTCGGTCGTGCCCGAATCCGTGCTGCCCGAGTCGGTCGCCCCGGGGGTCGCCGAACCCGAGGTGCCCGTGCTCGCGGAACCGGACGATGACGTGTCGGCCGCGACGGGCGTCATCTGCTCGACGTGGGACGTGCGGTAGCTGAACAGCAGCACCAGGCCGCTGACCGTGGCGAGCACGGCGTAGACGATCTTCTTCATCGCAGGCTCCTGGTCTCTTCTCGCGCGGGTCGGACGATGTCTCACAGGTCGAACGATTCGGTGTGGATGCGGGCGGCCGGGACTCCGGCCGCACGGAGGTCGTGGACGACCGCGGCCATCCACGCCGGCGGCCCGCAGACGAACACGTCGTACGCGTCGAGGTCGGGCGCGAGGAACCGGATCGCCGCCGGGCCGCTCCATGCGGCGTGCGATTCCGGCAGCCACGGCGCTCCGGCGCCCGCGCGCGGCCCGTCGAGGGGCACGTGGCGCACGCCACGCGTGCCGACGAGCTGCCGCACGGCGTCGCGGCGGAGCGCGGCCCCCGGCGTGGAGTCGCGCGTCACGAGGGTCGCTTCGCCGGCGGCGTACGGCTCGGACTCGAGCAGCGACACGAGCGGCGCGACGCCCGCGCCGGCGCCCATCAGCAGCAGCTTGGCGCCGCGGCGCTGGCCGCCGGTGAGATGCCCGTACGGTCCTTCGACGAGGACGCGCGTGCCGGGGCGGAGCGTCGCGAGCCGTGCGCTGCCGTCGCCGACGACGCGCGCCGAGAGCTGCAGCTCGCCGTCGCCGGGTGCGCCCGAGAGCGAGAACGGGTGGCCGCGCGTCCAGCCGGGGCCGTCGACGAATCGCCACACGAAGAACTGCCCCCCGCGCGCCGAGGGCGCCGTCGCACGGCGTCCGCGCACGCGCACGGTCACGCCCTCCGCGCCGTCCTCCGTCACGGCCGCGACGCGCAGATCGTGGCGCCATGAGCGGGCGAGCGGCAGGGCGAGGCGGAACACCACGACCGCGGCGGCCGCGAGCGCCCACAGCGCCCACCAGTAAGCAGCCGCCCACGGCGTCGCCGTGAAGTCCGCGCCTGCCCACAGCTGGTGGGGGAGCGCGATGCCCACGCCGACATACGCGTACAGATGCAGCAGATGCCACGACTCATAGCGCAGGCGGCGGCGCGCGCGACGGATGGACGTGATCGTGACCCCGATGAGCAGCAGTGTTCCGGCGGCGGCGAGCAGGACGCCCGGGTAGTCCCACACGAACTCCCACAGCTGCACGAAGGGGTTGAGCCGCGCGACGGCGGCGTACCCCGCGACGATCAGCACGATGTGGGCGAGCATCAGCCAGAACGACCAGAAGCCCGCGAGCCGATGGGCCCGGGTCAGTGCGTCATGGCCGAAGCCGCGTTCGAACAGCGGCACGCGCGCCATCAGGAGCACTTGGTACAGCATCAGGTTCGCCGCGACGAGACCGAACAGGCGACCGGCGGCCGTGAGCGCCTCGCCGCCGCCGGCGAGCATCGCGTCCACGCCGCCGCCTGAGACCCACAGGGCGACGACGAACAGGCTCGTCAGCCAGACGACGACGATCGCACCCGCATTCCAGGCGGCGGCGCGCCGGGCGCCCGTCGGCAGGAACGGTCGGGGCTGCGCGGCCGGTGCGGGTGCGATCGTCGCCATGTCGGGCTCCTTCGGGGGAATCGGCGCGGGTCAGGAGCCGCTGGAACCCGTGCCGGAGGCGGAGTCGGAACCGGAGTCGGAGTCGGAGCCCGACCCGGAGTCGGAGTCCGAGCGCGGGCCGCGCTGGTCGCCGCCCTGGCCGCGGTCGCCACCGGGGCCGCCGTCGGGGAACCCGCCGCCCGGTCCGCCGCCCTGGCGGTCCGAGTCGTCGCCGGGGAATCCGGGCATGTCGCCGTTCTGGCTCCAGCCGGCGGGGCCGGAGTGCGGCTGCGTGCTCGCGACGGCCCACCCGGCGCCGAAGCCGCCGCCGAGGAGCAGGACGGCGGCGACCGCGGCGCCGGTGGTCTTGACCCACGTGCGCCGCAGGAACGGCTGCTTCGGGGTGGCCGGTGCCGCGGTCTCGGCGGCTGCCGCGGGCGCGGCGGCCGGGGCCGCGTCGTTCGCCGCAGGCGCGGCGGGGGCGGGCACGGGCGGCTGCGGCGGCAGCGGCGTCG
>NZ_BAABLG010000007.1:0-5357 GCF_039544225.1 Microbacterium jejuense | reverse complement strand
TGTTAACGCGGAATGGCCACCCAGGGTGTGGGTGGCCATTCCGTGAATGGGTGTCCGGCGGTGTCCTACTCTCCCACAGGGTCCCCCCTGCAGTACCATCGGCGCTGAGAGGCTTAGCTTCCGGGTTCGGAATGGGACCGGGCGTTTCCCTCTCGCTATGGCCGCCGAAACTCTCTTGATGTTTCAGTCATACACAACAACGTGAAGTGTGTTGTGTGGTTTCCCGACCGTACATCGGGAACCACTCAGTGGACGCGAGCAACATTTCAAAGTTCTCAGTAACCCACCCGAGGGTGGGGTGTTATCAAGTCGTCGGCTTATTAGTACCAGTCAGCTGCACACGTTGCCGTGCTTCCACATCTGGCCTATCAACCCAGTAGTCTGGCTGGGAGCCTCTCACCCGAAGGTATGGAAGTCTCATCTTGAGGCCGGCTTCCCGCTTAGATGCTTTCAGCGGTTATCCATCCCGAACGTAGCTAACCAGCGGTGCACTTGGCAGTACAACTGGCACACCAGAGGTTCGTCCAACCCGGTCCTCTCGTACTAGGGTCAGATCCTCTCAAACTTCCTACGCGCGCAGCGGATAGGGACCGAACTGTCTCACGACGTTCTAAACCCAGCTCGCGTACCGCTTTAATGGGCGAACAGCCCAACCCTTGGGACCTACTCCAGCCCCAGGATGCGACGAGCCGACATCGAGGTGCCAAACCATGCCGTCGATATGGACTCTTGGGCAAGATCAGCCTGTTATCCCCGAGGTACCTTTTATCCGTTGAGCGACAGCGCTTCCACAAGCCACTGCCGGATCACTAGTCCCGACTTTCGTCCCTGCTCGACCTGTCAGTCTCACAGTCAAGCTCCCTTGTGCACTTACACTCGCCACCTGATTGCCAACCAGGTTGAGGGAACCTTTGGGCGCCTCCGTTACTTTTTGGGAGGCAACCGCCCCAGTTAAACTACCCACCAGGCACTGTCCCTGAACCGGATCACGGTTCGAAGTTAGACATCCAGAGTGACCAGAGTGGTATTTCAACAACGACTCCACGAATACTGGCGTATCCGCTTCACAGTCTCCCACCTATCCTACACAAGCCACACCGAACACCAATACCAAGCTGTAGTAAAGGTCACGGGGTCTTTCCGTCCTGCTGCGCGTAACGAGCATCTTTACTCGTAATGCAATTTCGCCGAGTTCGCGGTTGAGACAGTTGGGAAGTCGTTACGCCATTCGTGCAGGTCGGAACTTACCCGACAAGGAATTTCGCTACCTTAGGATGGTTATAGTTACCACCGCCGTTTACTGGGGCTTAAATTCTCAGCTTCGCCTTACGGCTAACCGGTCCTCTTAACCTTCCAGCACCGGGCAGGCGTCAGTCCGTATACATCGTCTTGCGACTTGGCACGGACCTGTGTTTTTAGTAAACAGTCGCTACCCACTAGTCTCTGCGGCCACCACACCCTTTTCGGAGCAAGTCCGTATAAGTGGATGGCCCCCCTTCTCCCGAAGTTACGGGGGCATTTTGCCGAGTTCCTTAACCACGATTCTCTCGATCTCCTCGGTATTCTCTACCTGACCACCTGAGTCGGTTTGGGGTACGGGCGGCTAGAACCTCGCGTCGATGCTTTTCTTGGCAGCATAGGATCACCCACTTTTCATCCGCATCGTGTCTCAGCCTGTATGAGTCGCGGATTTGCCTACGACTCGGCCTACGCACTTGCCCCGGGACAACCATCGCCCGGGTTGGGCTACCTTCCTGCGTCACACCTGTTAATACGCTAACCGCACCAGCATGGGGTCGTACGCTAGGCCCACAGCATCACCCCGAAGGGATCCGTCAGTGGGATTCAGATACTTAGCACTACTGGGTTAGTTTGGGCGGTTCTTCGCCGGTACGGGAATATCAACCCGTTGTCCATCGACTACGCCTGTCGGCCTCGCCTTAGGTCCCGACTTACCCAGGGAAGATTAGCTTGACCCTGGAACCCTTGGTCTTTCGGAGGACGTGTTTCTCACACGTCTTTCGCTACTCATGCCTGCATTCTCACTCGTGTAGCGTCCACGGCTGGGTCACCCCGCCGCTTCACTCGCCACACGACGCTCTCCTACCCATCAACACGGCTGGACCACGAAGGCCTACCAATAATGTCAATGCCACAACTTCGGTGGCGTGCTTGAGCCCCGTTACATTGTCGGCGCGGAATCACTTGACCAGTGAGCTATTACGCACTCTTTCAAGGGTGGCTGCTTCTAAGCCAACCTCCTGGTTGTCTAAGCAACTCCACATCCTTTCCCACTTAGCACGCGCTTAGGGACCTTAGATGGTGGTCTGGGTTGTTTCCCTCTCGACTATGAAGCTTATCCCCCACAGTCTCACTGCTGCGCTCTCACTTACCGGCATTCGGAGTTTGGCTGACGTCAGTAACCTTGTAGGGCCCATCGGCCATCCAGTAGCTCTACCTCCGGCAAGAAACACGCAACGCTGCACCTAAATGCATTTCGGAGAGAACCAGCTATCACGAAGTTTGATTGGCCTTTCACCCCTATCCACAGCTCATCCCCTCAGTTTTCAACCTAAGTGGGTTCGGCCCTCCACGACGTCTTACCGTCGCTTCAGCCTGGCCATGGATAGATCACTTCGCTTCGGGTCTAGGACATGCGACTCAATCGCCCTATTCAGACTCGCTTTCGCTACGGCTACCCCACCCGGGTTAACCTCGCCACATATCGCTAACTCGCAGGCTCATTCTTCAAAAGGCACGCTGTCACCCCTACCAAGGAGGCTCCAACGGTTTGTAAGCAAACGGTTTCAGGTACTATTTCACTCCCCTCCCGGGGTACTTTTCACCTTTCCCTCACGGTACTTGTCCGCTATCGGTCATCTGGGAGTATTTAGGCTTATCAGGTGGTCCTGACAGATTCACACGGGATTTCTCGGGCCCCGTGCTACTTGGGATACACTCCGCGCTGCATCAGGCATTTCGGTTACGGGGCTGGCACCCACTCTGGCCGGCCTTTCAAGACCGTTCACCTATACCTACGCATCACGCTCACCACTCGGCAGAATGGCATGGAACGTCCCACGACCCCGCACACGCAACTCCTGCCGGATATCACACGTGTACGGTTTAGCCTCATCCGATTTCGCTCGCCACTACTCACGGAATCACGGTTGTTTTCTCTTCCTGCGGGTACTGAGATGTTTCACTTCCCCGCGTTCCCTCTACCCGCCCTATATATTCAGGCGGGAGTCACTGGGTCAGCACGCCGCCCAGCGGGGTTTCCCCATTCGGACACCCTCGGATCAAAACTTGCTTATCAGTTCCCCGAGGCTTATCGCAGATTGCTACGTCCTTCTTCGGCTCCAGATGCCAAGGCATCCACCGTTTGCTCTTAAAGACTTGAAAACATGAGAATCAAAACTCAGCCACACTCACAAAGAGTGCGACAGAAATTGACTAATGATCTTTAAGATCATCAACACAAAACAACCCCTCAAAGAGGAATCATCTTGCAAAGATGCTCGCGTCCACTGTGTAGTTCTCAAAGTACGGGCGGTACCCCACCCACCCACCAACAAAAGCCGGCAGCAGGCAAGGCCCAGAGAGTTGCACACCACTCCGAAAAGCAGCGTCCGGTCCCTCAGGACCCAACAGCGTGCAGACACCCCGCTCACCAGAACCCACCTTCCAACCACCCTCCGAAGAGAACGGCGTACTAGCAGAAACCAGCTGCGCTGATGCCATGTCAAATGTTCCACCCACGAGCCCCAACCAGGAACATTCGTCCTGATCTGGGTCCTAGAGTCCCCGAAGAGACTCAGGTGCTCCTTAGAAAGGAGGTGATCCAGCCGCACCTTCCGGTACGGCTACCTTGTTACGACTTAGTCCTAATTACCGATCCCACCTTCGACGGCTCCCTCCACAAGGGTTAGGCCACCGGCTTCAGGTGTTACCGACTTTCATGACTTGACGGGCGGTGTGTACAAGACCCGGGAACGTATTCACCGCAGCGTTGCTGATCTGCGATTACTAGCGACTCCGACTTCATGAGGTCGAGTTGCAGACCTCAATCCGAACTGGGACCGGCTTTTTGGGATTCGCTCCACCTCACGGTATTGCAGCCCTTTGTACCGGCCATTGTAGCATGCGTGAAGCCCAAGACATAAGGGGCATGATGATTTGACGTCATCCCCACCTTCCTCCGAGTTGACCCCGGCAGTATCCCATGAGTTCCCACCATTACGTGCTGGCAACATAGAACGAGGGTTGCGCTCGTTGCGGGACTTAACCCAACATCTCACGACACGAGCTGACGACAACCATGCACCACCTGTTCACGAGTGTCCAAAGAGTCCCCTGTTTCCAGAGTGTTCTCGTGTATGTCAAGCCTTGGTAAGGTTCTTCGCGTTGCATCGAATTAATCCGCATGCTCCGCCGCTTGTGCGGGTCCCCGTCAATTCCTTTGAGTTTTAGCCTTGCGGCCGTACTCCCCAGGCGGGGAACTTAATGCGTTAGCTGCGTCACGGAATCCGTGGAAAGGACCCCACAACTAGTTCCCAACGTTTACGGGGTGGACTACCAGGGTATCTAAGCCTGTTTGCTCCCCACCCTTTCGCTCCTCAGCGTCAGTTACGGCCCAGAGATCTGCCTTCGCCATCGGTGTTCCTCCTGATATCTGCGCATTCCACCGCTACACCAGGAATTCCAATCTCCCCTACCGCACTCTAGTCTGCCCGTACCCACTGCAGGCCCGAGGTTGAGCCTCGGGTTTTCACAGCAGACGCGACAAACCGCCTACGAGCTCTTTACGCCCAATAATTCCGGATAACGCTTGCGCCCTACGTATTACCGCGGCTGCTGGCACGTAGTTAGCCGGCGCTTTTTCTGCAGGTACCGTCACTCACGCTTCTTCCCTGCTAAAAGAGGTTTACAACCCGAAGGCCGTCATCCCTCACGCGGCGTTGCTGCATCAGGCTTCCGCCCATTGTGCAATATTCCCCACTGCTGCCTCCCGTAGGAGTCTGGGCCGTGTCTCAGTCCCAGTGTGGCCGGTCACCCTCTCAGGCCGGCTACCCGTCGACGCCTTGGTGAGCCATTACCTCACCAACAAGCTGATAGGCCGCGAGCCCATCCCAGACCGAAAAATCTTTCCAACCCCCACCATGCAGTGAGAGCTCATATCCAGTATTAGACACCGTTTCCAGCGCTTATCCCAGAGTCCAGGGCAGGTTGCTCACGTGTTACTCACCCGTTCGCCACTAATCCACCCCGCAAGCGAGGCTTCATCGTTCGACTTGCATGTGTTAAGCACGCCGCCAGCGTTCATCCTGAGCCAGGATCAAACTCTCCATAAAAAA
>NZ_BAABLG010000006.1:0-98191 GCF_039544225.1 Microbacterium jejuense | reverse complement strand
GGGCCTGCGGCGGCGCGGAGGCCTGTGCCTGCGCGGCGGCCTGAGCCGGCGCGGGGGCCGGTGCCGCGGCGGCGGTCGGCGGCGGGGCTGCAGGGTTCGCCGCTGCGACGCCGGGGGCGCCGGTCACGAGGCCGGTCGCTGCGTGCGCGACCGCGGCGGCACCCGGCACCTGCGCGATGACGCTCGCGTCCACGCCGTCCGCGACAGCCTCCCACTGGGCGCCGGTGCTGCCCGGCCCGACGACGCCGGCGCGCGACCGTGAGCCGGGGATCCGCAGCGCTGTGGCGGCATCCGCGTCGCTGGCCATCGAGGGCAGCTCCTCGCTCTGGTCGGGGCGCCCGGCGGCGGCCCGGCGGGCCTGCCGCAGCGCCTTGGCATCGAACGGGTCGAGTCCGGCGCGCGCGTCGATCACCCAGCATCCGCCGACGCGGTCCAGGATGCTGCGCCCCCGCCGCTGCGGATCCCACAGCCCGGACGCGAACATGAGGGCGGGGCCGACGAGCGGCACGATCCCGCTCGCCCACAGCACGAGCGCCCGGAGCGCGACGCGCCAGAATCCGGCGCGGCCGAGGTCGTCGACGTCGATCGAACGCAGCCGCATCGCAGCCTTGCCGGCGGTGACGCCGCGGCGCCCGTGCAGGATGAGCTGGAGCAGACCGAACAGCAGCGGCAGCACCGTGCCGATGAGGATCAGCAGCGGCGCGACGAACGAGGTGTCACCGGCGAGCAGCATCACCGCGCCGACGACGGCGGGCGAGGCCAGCAGGATCCAGATGCCCGCGTCGATCGTGAACGCGACCGACCGGATGCCGGGTGCCGCGGGCACGATGCCGAGCGCGGCGGCGTCCTCGGAGCGGACAACGGCGACGGGAGGAGGGGGGACGGATGCGGGGAGGGTCATCGGCTTCCTCGATGGTTCAGATCAGCAGCAGCACCAGTGCGACGACGGCGGCGACGAGCACCACGGCGACCACGACGGCGACGATCAGCAGCCGGCGGCGATCGCGTCGTCGGCGTGACGCGATCCCGTCGGGGGCGGGCGGGGGCGTGGCGGACGGCGGTGAGGCGGTCTGCGCGCGGCTGGCCATCGCGGGACCGGTCGTCCTCGGCGCCCGGCGGTCGGGCGTCTCGCCGGTGGGCACGTAGGCCGTCCGGCGCAGCTCGGCCGGATCAGGCCCCGCGGGCGGACCGGCCGGAGCCGCGCGGCGCACCGATCGCAGCACGGTGTCGTCGGTGCGCTCCTCGATGGTCGTCCCGCCCGCGGTGCGGGTCTCGGCCGATGCCGGGGGGTTCGGAAAGCCCTCGGCCGTCGTGGGGCGACGGCCGGCTATCGAGGTCGCGTCGAGGTCTTCGTCGACGGGCGCGGTGCGGCGCGATGGAGCGAGCACCGTGTTCTCGTCGACGTCGGGCTCCGGCTCCGACACGCGCCGGGCCGACAGCACGGTGCGGTCGTCGACGTCGGGCTCCGCAGCAGGCGCACGCCGTGCCGACAGCACCGTGGCCTCGTCGACGTCGGGCTCCGCAGCAGGCGCACGCCGGGCCGACAGCACCGTGGCCTCGTCGACGTCGGGCGCCGGGCTCCGCCGAACCGACAGCACCGTCGCCTCGTCCGGCGCGTCGTCGGCGTCGGGCGGCGTCACGCGATGCGTCAGCTCGTCGTCGGGGAGGATCACACGTCGCTCCGCTGCAGCCGGATCTCGGCGTCGCCCAGCAGGAAGCGCTCACCCGCCTCGACCTCTTCGCCCGGGGTCGCCTCGACCTCGGTGCCCATCACTGTCGAGAACAGCACGCCGTTCGTCGAGTCGAGGTCGACGACGTACCACTTGTCGTCGCGCAGCTGCAGCCGCGCGTGCGTCTTCGAGACCGTGCCGTCGTGGATCGACACGAGCTGCGCGCCGGGGCGCTCCGCGTCGGCCGACGGGCGGCGTCCGAGGATCACGACGTCCGCCGTGAGGGCGATGGGGTCGCCTGCCGGCGGGATGAGCGTCCAGTCGGTGCGCTTGCGGCGCGCGATGACCGTCTCGTCGAAGGAGTCGTCCTCGTCGGGGAGCTCGGGGCGGCCGTGCTGGGCCGACACCGACGAGCGCGCCGAATACGGGATGCCGGCATCCGCCACGCCCGCGACGGCCGATACGGGGCCGGAGGCCTCAGGGAACGCTTCGGACTCCGCCATCGGCGAATGCGCCGGGGCCCAGGGCTCGCGGTCGTCGCCGGTGATCGCCGGCAGCGGCACATCGGTCACCGGCGGACGCATGATGCCCTCGCCGGGGGGCTGGGTCGACGGACGCGGTGCATACGCCTCGGGCGGGATCTCGTACGCGGTCGGAACCGCCGGGACGCCCTCGGGGCCCGAGGCCGGCACCGCCGAGATCGGGGCAGGGGCGCCGGTGAACGCCCCGGTCACCTCGGCGCTGCGGTCGGTGGTGTCCAGCGCGAAGCCCTGCCACGGATCCGCGTCGCCGGACGCGTCCCCACCCGTGGGCGCGCTCTCAGCGGGCAGGCCGTCCAGCGCCGCCTCGGCGGCAGCCGCCGACACCGGGCGCCCCGGCAGCGGCGGCGGCGTCCAGCCCCCGGGCGGAGGCACGACGACAGCCCCGGCGGCCGGAGTGTCGGTGGGCGCGGCCGGCGCCGGCTCGGACGCGGGCGCGGGCGCCGGCGCCACGGCCGAAGCGACGGGAGCAGCGACAGAAGGAGCCACGGGCTCGACGGCCGCAGGAGCCGGAGCAGCCGCGGGAGGCGTGTACGCCGGCGGCGGCGCGAACCCGCTCACGGCAGGGTCGGTCGCGACGGGCGCGGGGAACGCGGCCGGGGCACCGGACCGCGCGACGGGAGTGGGGAACGGGGGCAGCGGGGGCAGGCCGGCGGCGGCCTCGGCCGCACGCCGGGAGGCGGCATCCACTTCTCGTCCGACCCAGCGCGCACTCCCCCAGCCGATCACCGAGGCCCACACCGGGAACACCAGCACGCCCAGCACCGTCATGCCGGCGCCGTACCCGAAGGCGACGCTGACGCGATAGACGGCGAACACGAACACGACGACGAGCGCGATGGCTCCCAGCACCGGGAAGAAGATGAGCAGCAGCCACCAGCCCGACATGCCCGCGAGCTGCAGCACGACGACGGCGTTGAGGACGGGCACCCAGGCCTTCCACGACTCGACACCGGACTTGCGGAACACCGCGGACAGCGCGAGCGCGATCCAGACGTAGACCGCCGCGGAGAGCAACAGGGTGATCAGCGACCCGACGAGGGCGGCGGTGGGATCGGTGGCGTTCATGGCGTGGGACGCACGGGCTCGGCCCGTCGTCTCCCCCTTTCGGCAAGTCGGGCCTTCTCGGCGGATCGGGTGCGCGAAGCGGATCCGGACCTCAGCGGGCGGAGCAACGATCTCAACGATACGGTTGCGCGGGCTCCGCGCCAGAACCCGTTCTCCCGACGGAGCTCCCGGCGCTCCGTGTCGATGGCACGCCAGTAGCCTTCCGCATCCTCGCCCGACATCGCCGCGGGCGAGAACACCGCCCGGTCGGCGTCGCGTGCGAGGTCGGCGCCGGCGGGCGTCGCGAACGCCGCGGCGAGTTCACTGCGAGTGGATGCCGGCACCGCTGTGCGTCCGGCGTCCAGGGCCGCGTCGACGTATTCGTCCCAGCCGCCGGCGACGCGGTCGGCGGGAGTGCCGAAGCGGCGGCGCTTGCGCCGGCGACCCGCCTTCGCCCAGATGATGGCCAGGAACGGCCCGAACGCGAGCGCGAGCAGGAGCAGCGTGATGCCGCCGACGCGCAGGATCGGCCACAGCCAGGCCAGGTCGACCGCGGTCTGCTGCTCGTCCTGGGTGTCGGAGCCGGAGTCCTCCTGCGTGGGGTCCGGCGGCACGACCTCGTGCACCGAGTCGGGCCGGACCTCGGTCACGTTCTCGGGGTCGCGCTGCTCGGTCACGTCGAGGCTGGGGCTCTGCGCGTACTGAGGCGACACGTCGATCGCGACCCAGGTGCCGTCGGCGGACTGCACCTCGGTCCAGGCCGTGAGGTCCTCGGCGCGGCACGCGCCGTCGTCGCACGTCGCCAGAGCGGGGTCGGCCGTCTGGAGGCGGGCGCCGAGCACCACGCGCGACGGGAAGCCCACCTCTCGGGCCATCAGCGCGACGGCGACGGCGAACTGCTCGTCGTCGCCGACGGCCGCGACGTAGTTCCCGGATGCCTCGGCCCGAGGATCGGCCTCGCGCTCCAGCAGCCGCGAGAACATCGTGTCGATGCGGGCGAGCGAGTGCCCCGACGCACTGGGCTGGAAGGCGTAGTCGCCCAGCGCCTCGGTCCACACCGGGGCGGACTCGCCCTCGGTGAGCCCGTGGCTGAGGTAGCCGCGCTCGCGCAGCAGCTTCACGAGTCCGGCGAGCTCCGTGCCGCCCGACCCTGACGCGTGCGCATCCATCCACGCGCGCAGGCTGTCCGGCGCCGAGACACCGCCCGGGCTGCCCGGCGCCTCGAGGCTCTCGAGGTCCTCGATCTTCGGCGTCACCGCGTGCACGACATACGAGTCGCCGGCCGTGAGGCCGCCGCCCGAGGTCTGCACGCCGGCCGCCGCGGCGGCGTTGTAGTAGAACCGGTCGGCGAGCGATGCCGACCTGTCGCCCGAGAAGTCCACCGACTGCAGGCGGCCGGCCGTCGGCATCCAGATCTCGTCCCATGTGCCGATCTCGACCCGCAGCGTGACCTCGTCACCGGCCCCCGCGTCGAGCGTCGACGGCACGCGGACGAAGCGCCCGGCGTCGACGGCGCCCTCGCCGCCGGAGCGGAACACCTCGCCGTCGTACGCGTCGAGCGTCGCGATCCGCACGCGGTCGGGCAGCGTGCCCGGCCCCGCCTCGACAGTGAAGAGCACGTCGGCGGCGCGGTCGTCGGCGAACAGCGAGCGGTACTGGGCGAGCGGGCTCACCTCTGCCGACAGGTCGATGTCGGGACCGACGGCCGAGCGCAGCACGTCGCGGTCCGCACCGCGTGCCGCGTACGGCACGACGGCGATCGCGATCACGAGCGCGCCCACGACCATGCCGGTGCCGAGCACCGTGCGGCGCCGGTCGGCGCCGGTCGGCTTGCGCGAGATGCGGACCCCGCTGGATGCCGCAGCCCGCTGCAGCGCCCGCAGGCGCTGGTCGTGGGTGCGCCACGCGAGCCACAGCAGGCACGCGAGGAGCCCCGCGATGCCGATCGCGGTCTCGACCGGCGCGTACAGGGTCACCGGGCCGATCCGCCAGGGCGCGCTCACCGTCGTCCGCCCGAAGAACAGGCCGAACGACACCATCGCCAGCCCCACGGGAACTGCGAGCAGTGCGGCCCCGTCGTCGCGCCACGCGAGCAGCAGGACGAGGCACGTGCCGATGAGGAACACCACGAGGGCGGGCACGAGCAGGTTGCGGTACGAGCCGACGGGCAGCTCGACGGTGACGAGGTCCTTCCACGCGAAGACGAGTCCGTTGCCGAGCTCGATGAGGCCCCGCAGCAGCTCGGACACCCCTCCCAGGCGCGACGGCACCGCGAGGGGGACGCCGACCAGCAGCAGCGTCACGGCGATCACACCCGCGACGATCGCGGCGTTCCACCGCCGCCACCACGCGACCGCGGCGATGCCGCCGCCCAGGAGAGCGCCCGCCGCGACGAGCACCACGAAGTTCAGGGACCGGTAGATCGGCCACGCGGCCACCGCGGCGACCACGACGATGAGCACCGCGAAGGCGACTCCCGCCGCGATGCGCGGAACGAAGCGCCGGGGGGCCGATGCCGTGACGGCCCCCGTCGCCGGGCCGCCGGCATCCCGTCGTCCGCCATTGACGGGAACGCCGCCGGTGCCCGGCGCCGGGGCGCCCGGAACACCGGTGCCCGGAGCCTGACCGCCCGGAACGCCGACGCCCGCTGCCATGCCGTCGCTCACGAGGTCGCCCCCCTCAGCAGCAGGCCGGCGAGGTCGTCCAGGGTGCCGACGGTGAGCACCGTCATGCCCGACACGGGCTGCATGCGCGGGTGGGCGCGCTCGTCGCAGATGAGCCCCACCACCTCGGTGCCGGCGGGGAACGCGAGCGCGGCCTGCTGCAGGCGCGTGAGCGGCACGCGCGAGCCCACGATGACGAACGCGATCGACAGACGCTCGCCCGACTCGGCGGTCAGGCGGCACACGTCGCCGACCGGCATGGTGCTCTCGAGCATGTCGACGCCGCTGAAGCCGTCGAGCATCGGCCGCGGCGCCACCGACGGGATGTGCCGGATCGCGCGCAGCCGGCCGCGCACCACGCGCGGGATCTCGGAGCCGACCACGATCTGCACGTCGCGGGCGTCGTGAACGGCGCGCAGACCGAGCGACGCGGCGCACGAGACGGCCAGTTCGAACTCGTCGGCGTCGGCGTACTCGCCCTCGGCGACACCCAGCACGACGGCCATGCGCGAGCGGCGGGACTCCTCGTACTGCCGCACCATCAGTCGCCCGGTCTTGGCTGTCGACTTCCAGTGGATCTGCCGGCGCGAGTCGCCCGGCGCGTACTCGCGGATCGCGTGGAACGACATGTCGGCGTCGACGAGCCGCCGCGTCGGGCTGCCCTCGAGGTCGCGGATGAGGCCGGCACTCGTCGACGGCAGCGAGGTCGTGCGCGGATGCACGAACACCTCATGCACGTCCTCGAACGCGTGCTCGCGGCGCAGCAGGCCGATGGGGTCGCTGCGGACCGTCGTCGCGGGGCCCACGGTGACCACGCCGCGACGCATGCCGGGGATGTCCAGCGGCTGCGAGATGTGGTGCCCCGGCCGCAGCAGCGGCACGCCGAACTCCACGAGCCCCGCACCCACCGGGATGTCGATGCGGCCCGGCAGCGACAGGCGGTGGCCGTCGTTGCGCACCACGATCTCGCCGGCGACGTCGTCACCGGCCACGACCCGCTCGTGCGTGAGCGTCAGGTCCACGTCGTACGAGCGGGCCCCGAACAGGAACGGGATCGCCGCCACGAGCAGGACCAGGGATGCCGCCCCCGCGACCATCCACTCGACCCAGCCGAACAGCATCCCGAGCACGAGGCCCACCGTCGCCGCGAACGCGACCAGCGCACCCGCAGGGCGGATGGTGCCGGCGGCCCACTCGGCCGCCGACGTGACCCCCGAGCCGGTGGCGCGCCACACACCCGTCCACCACACGGCGGCGCGCACGAACGCGCGCGACCGCCGCGACCGCCCGGTGGTGCCGAACGCGGTGCTCGTCGAGGTGACGTGCGTGCGTCCGGACGCGCCGGTGCGACCGGCGGTGCCGGTGGAGTGGACGGTGCGGGTGAGCCGCGACTCTTCGAGGGTCATGCGGTCTCGCGGCGTGAGGGCGGGGCGACGTCGAGCAGCACCTGTCCGACGACGGTCTCCTGCGTGACGCCGTCGAACTCGGCCTCGGGGTGCAGGATCAGGCGGTGCGAGAGCACCGGCACCGCGAGCGCCTTGACGTCGTCGGGCGTCGCGTACGTGCGGCCCTGCGAGGCGGCACGCGTGCGGGCGGCCCGCGTGAGCGCGAGGGCGCCGCGGATGCTGACGCCCAGACGCACCTCGTCAGCGGTGCGCGTGCTGTCGACCAGGCGCGCGATGTAGTCCAGCACGAGGGCGTCGACGTACACCTGGGCGCCGAGGTCGGCCATGCCGACGAGGGCCTGCGGCGTGATGATCGGGGTCAGCTCGGCGGTCGCGACAGCCGCGCCGTCGAGGATCCGGACGGTCGCGGCGTGGTCGGGATAGCCGAGCGACGTGCGCATCATGAAGCGGTCGAGCTGCGCCTCGGGCAGACGGTAGGTGCCCGCTTGCTCGACGGGGTTCTGCGTCGCCAGCACGAGGAACGGCACGCCGACCGGGCGCGAGACGCCGTCGATCGTGACGCGTCCCTCCTCCATGACCTCCAGCAGCGCCGACTGCGTCTTCGGGCTCGCGCGGTTGATCTCGTCGGCCAGCACGATGTTGGCGAAGACCGGGCCCGCGTGGAACTCGAACACGCCCTCCTTCTGGTCGTAGACGCTCAGACCCGTGATGTCGCTCGGCAGCAGGTCGGGGGTGAACTGGATGCGGGTGTTCGACCCCTGCACCGACTGGCCCATGGCGCGCGCGAGCGAGGTCTTGCCGGTGCCGGGGACGTCCTCCAGCAGCACGTGCCCGTCGCTCAGCATCGCGGTCAGCACGAGTTCGACGACGTGACGCTTGCCGAGCACAGCCCGCTCGACGTTGTCGGCGATCTGCCGGAACGTCTGCGCGAACCAGTCGGCCTGCTCCTGCGTGATGGTCATGTCGTGTGGTTCCTCTGGTGTGGGGGTCGTGTGCGGTTCGTCTGGGGGGAGGTGGATGCCGGCGGCCGGTGTGGGTGCAGCCCGGGATCAGGGGGTCGTTGTGGGGTCGGGATCGGGCTCGGGTTCAGGGGCGCCCGGTGAACTGCCGCGCTGCCAGGCAGCGCCGTCCCAGTAGGCGGTGTCCCAGTTGCCCAGTCGCACGTACTGGCCTTTGGCCCAGATCGTGGTCTGCCCGAGCGCGCCCATCCCGCGCAGCTCGTCGAGGTTCTGCGGAATCCGCTCGTACTCCGAGACGAAGTGGCCAGGCTTGCCGGCCACCACTCCCGTCGGCAGCGGCTCCGGCGCTCGACCGCTCTGCCACTCACCGCCGTCCCAGTACGCCTTGGACCGGTCGCCCAGCTCCACGTACTGTCCCGGGACCCACGCAGCGGACTGACCGAGCGCGCCCATGCCGCGCAGCTCGTTGAGGTTGCCCGGGATCCGGTCGAAGTCCGAGACGAAGTGGCCGGGGTCGCCGGCGACGACGCCCGTCGGCAGCGGTTCGACCGACGAGCACTCGGCCCGTGACAGCTCGGCGCCCTTGACCCGCGAAAGACCCCAGTCTGCGCCGCTCCAGTCCACCGTGACACTCACGCCGGTGACATACGCCGCACCGGCCGGGACCTTCGTGCGATCGGCGGTGTCAGTGATGTCCTTGCCCCGCTTGCTGAAGTAGCGCGCAGCCGAGTAGTCGAACGTGAACTTCGCCTTCGAGTCGGTGGACTGCCCGGCCGCGGTGATCGTCCCGCCGCCCACGCACGAGGTGATCCCCCACGTCGCCTGCACCTGGTACGGCGCGCTGCCCGACTTGGGCGTCACCGCCGACCAGTCGGTCGCGATGGGCCACCTGTCGTGCACGTAGCGCACCTGGATGCCGGGGTCGCTGCCGATCACCGTCGTGCTGCCGTTCCACCCCGAGAACTCGACGTGGTTGTTGTTGGGGACCTTCTCCTTCGACGCGGGATCGCTGCGGATCACCCACTCGGCGTGCCCGTCGCTCACATTCGGTGTGGCATCCACCGCGAACGTCCAGCCCGACGGCGCGTCGCCGGACTGGCGGGCCTGCACGGTCTCGCTGTCTTCGGCGCGCCCGTACGAGCGGTCGCCCCAGACGGACTCGACGCACATGCGGTACGTGTACTCCGTGCCGTCGTCGACGGTGAAGGTCTTGGACGGCCCGCCGTCGGCGACGCATCGCTGCCCCTCGGGCACGAAGCCGTAGCGCAGCTTCGAGCCGTCGCCGCCTGCGATCGCGGTCCCCGTCGCCGTGATGGTGGACTTCCCGTCACCGTTGGACTTCGACTCCAACGTCAAAGCAGGTGACTGCGGCTCGCCGACGCCGTTCGTCGTCACGGTCACGGTGCCGCCCGACGCGACACCGGCGAGACCCGCAGGGATGTCGAAGCGCGAGTAGGGCGTGATCGTGACGATGGTCGCGCGGTTGGTGCCGATGCGATACGAGGGCACGTCGATCGTGTTGCGGTTGCCGTTCACCGGCACCCGCACCGTCTCACCGGTCTCGCTGCGGATCTCGATGCTGCCCGTGGAAGCGGTGTCGACGCCCTTGATCGTGAGCGACACGACCTGGCCGTTGCCGTCGCCGGTCACCACGGGCGCCGCCGTCACGCCCGAGGGCGCCGGTGGCGTGTCGTACGCCCACGCGACGGTGCGCACGCTGCCCTTCGACTCGCCGACGGAGTTGACAGCCCACGCCTCGTACGTGCGCTGCTCGCCGTTGGGGGCCTCGATCGGCGGGCACGACCCATCGGCCTCGCACTCGGCGACGTCCTTGCCGTCCACGCGGATCACGAAGCCCGTCAGCGCCGGGTAGGCCAGACGCGACTCGCCCGGGTCGACCCGCAGCGTGACGGTGCCGTTCGCGTACGAGGACTGCACGACGCTCGCCGGCGTCCTCGGGTAGCCGAGCAGGTCGAGCAGCACGCGGCCGTCGCGCTCCGAACTCGTCACGCGGCCCTGCGCGTCGCGCACGGAGAACGCGGCGGTGCAGGTGGCGCCCGGGGCGTCGCCGGTCCAGGTCGCCGTCACCGCGGTCGCGGACGCCACCTGGAATCCGACACCCGCACAGGAGCCGGTCGGGCGCACCTCGACGAGCTCGAGCGGCGTGTTCGGCAGCGGATTGACCTCGTCGCTCGCGCCGATCACCGTGAACGTGCACGACGAGCCCGACGCCTGCGTGCACTGCTGCGTGATCGAACCGCCCTGCGGAAGCGTCGAGGGCGCCGCGCCCACGCGCAGGATGAGCCGGGCCTGGGCGACGGCCGGGTGGCTCGTGACCGAGACGATCACGACCTCCTCCGAGCCGGGCACGGCACGATCGGTGCCGGTCACCGTGAGCGTGGAGCCGTCCTGCGTGACCTCGAACGCGCTGCCGGCGTAGTCGGTCGCGTAGACGATGCCCTCCCAGTCCGCGCGCAGCTGCCACGTGGTCATCGTCTTCAGGTCGTATGTCGACGTCTCGCCCGGGCCGACCGTGATCGACGCGGGGTGCAGCTCGGGCTGCGGGTCGCGCGGAGTGACGGTGACCGGCACCGACAGGTAGGTCCAGTCCGACTTGCCCTCCAGGCGCACGGGCACCTGGCACGCGTCGACCCAGGGCGCCCCCGTCCCGGCGTCGTAGCGGACCGTCGTGCCGGATTCGAGCGTGCACACGGCTTCGGGGCGCGCGCCGGACGACTTGGTCTCGGCGCCCACCTCGAGGCTCGTGCCCTTTGGCCGCGCGACGAGATCCGCCATGTCGAACGAGACCGACTCCTGCTCGGTGACGGTGGGTGTCGTCGCCCCCGCGCGCAGCGTCAGCGCGAGGTCGTCGTCGCCGGGGACGCGCAGGAACCCGTACGACGTCACCTCCTCGCCCGACGCGCTGGTGCCGGTCACGGCGAACGGGATCAGGCGGGTCTTCTCGGGCAGCTCGCCGCGCAGCTTCGTGCCGTCGACCGTCACGCCGGCGGGTTCGCCCCACAGCGCCACCGTCAGATCGCTCACGTCGCCGCCCGACCACGTCGCCTTGCCCTCGAGGACGTCGACACCGCGGGGGAAGTCGTCGCGCGTCTCGACCGTGAGGTTCGTGTCTGCGACCACCGGGTAGTCCGGCACGCGCTCGCGCACGACCCTCACCACGATGAGACCACGGCCGGTGTTGCCCGAGGTCGACTCGACGTCGTACAGGAACGACATGGTGGTCGGCTCTTCACCGGCGGCGATCACGACCGTCGCGTCGTCGATGTCGAGCACCTGCTCGCCGAGCCGCGCGTAGTCGGGGTTGGCGCTGCCGTCCATCAGCGAAGTGGGCACGTCGGGCCTGATGTCGGTGATCTTCAGCGCGCCCATCGTCGGGTCGACGTCGTTCGAGAGCGGGCTCACGCGGATCGTGTTGCCCTTGCCCGCCTGCACCTGCACGTAGTCGGTGTAGGTGATCGGGCTCGGGTTCGCCTCGCTGTCGAGCACCCCGACGCGGACCGTGCCCTCGGCGCTCTCGCCGAACGAATCCACGACGCGGTACCGGAACGAGACCTGTCCCTTGTCTCCGGGAACGCTCGAGTACAGGATGGATGCCCCGTCCGCGGCGATCGTGGCGGCACCGCGCTGCGGCTGCTCCACGATGCTGTCGAGCGTCACGACGTCGCCGTCGGGGTCCATGCCGAAACCGTCGAAGTCGATCTGAGCGGACTGGCCGCTGAGGACGCGGCCCTCCATCGTGTCGGCGGTCGGCGCACGGTTCGCGTCGTCGTTGATGACCTGGACGCGCACCGTCGCGGTGTCGGCGAGCGAGGGCGATCCGGTCGTGAACACCGAGTAGTCCACGCCGTACTCGCCCGGTGCGCTGGGGGCGAGGTAGCGCAGCACGTCGCCCGAGGCGAAGGCCAGCGCATCCGGCGTCGACGAGACGACCGATGCGGGGTTCAGGGTCGGGCGTCCGCCGGCCGGCGAGATGTCGTTGTCGAGGACCGGGATGTCGATCTGCGCTCCCGCGCGCACGACCACGGTGTCGTCGACCGCGATCGGCGCGAGCTCGGGTGCGGGCGGCAGCAGATACACCGTCGCCTGCCCCTGCACGCGCGAGCCGGCGTCCTCGGTGCCGTCACTGACCAGGTACGTGACAGTCCCGAGGCGCCCCGGGCTGCCGTCGGCCGTTGTGCCCGACACGCGCAGGTGGTTCTGCCCGACCGCGTCCACCGACAGCGTCGCGCCGTCGTCGGCGCGGGCGACCACGTCGCTCAGCAGCAGCACGCGGCGGGTCGGGTTCGACACCGCGTCGAAGACCTCGAGCGTCGCATCCTCACGCGGGTGGACGAAGGCGACCACGGGCGACGTGGCCAGCTGCGCGGGCGCATCGGCAGGAAGCAGCGTGATGCGCGCCGTGCCGTTCGCCTCGCTCGTGCCGTCGGTGACAGTGAAGTCCACCCGGTAGGTGCCGGGGCTCTTCGAGGTGAAGTCGAACGAGGTCGACCCGCCGACGACCGTCGCGGTCGCCGCCGCGTCGTCGAGCACGCGGACCGAGTCGAGCGACAGCGTTCCGGCCGTCCCGGTCACATGGTCTGCCACGTCGACGGTCAGACTCGAGGCCACCGTGTCGGTCACCGCGAACGATTGGACGGCGAGCTTCGGCTGCCCCGACACCTTCACGACCAGCGCCTTGACCGCCGTCTGGCCCTGCGTGTCGGCGACCGTCACCGCGAGCTCGATCGTCTGGTCGCCGGTCTGCCCGTCGTCGCTGTGCTGGTACACGACGTCGCCGCCGGGCGTGGCGGCGACGCTGCCCACACCCGTAGTGTTCTCGACCGACAGCAGCAGGAGCGGGTCGCCCTCGGGGTCGACCCAGCCGTTGAGCACCGGCACCGTGACCGTGCCGCCGAGCGCGACCTCGGGCTGCGGCCACTCCACGAGGCAGCGGTCGACGCCGCACCACTCCGGAGCCGACTCGGCGCCCGCGCCGGCCACGGTCAGCGTGACGGTGGTGGGCTCGGACGTCAGACCGTTCTCGGCCGTCCCGTCCGTGACGCCGTACGAGAAGGTCGCCGACCCGCTCGCGCCGGGCGCCACCTGGACGGCGAAGCGCTGGCCGTCGTCGGTGACCGCCACCGTGCCGAACGCGGGGTCGAGCCCGTTGACGGACGCAGGGTCGATCGTCAGCACGTCCTCGTTCGGATCGTGGTCGTTCAGCAGCACGGGCAGCGTCGCCAGCGCACCGGCGCGCACACCGAAGGCGTCGGGCTCGGCGACCGGAGGCTTGGGATCCAGCACGACCTGCAGCTGGTCGTCGCTGGGCACCGCGTCGGGGTCGGTGCGGTCGTCGAGGCTCCAGTCCTGGCTGGACGGGATCAGCGCGCCGTCGGGAACGGACCACGCCCAGCCCGACCGCGTCTCGTTCAGGATGACGGCGGTGCTGCTGGCCACGAACACCGGGCGCCGGGTGTCGCCGATGCTCTGCCCGTCGTAGTCGAGCGGCACGGTCCCCTCGCCCGACCGCCACAGGAGTCCGTCGGTCTCGCCCTCGCCGAGCCATGCGGCGTACGTCACCCCGTCGTGGGTGATGGGCTGGGCGGGGGTGCCGACGACGGCGCCGTTGCCGCCGCCGACCTCGACCTGCATGTCGGATCCGTCCACGGGCACGCGCACGAGGGCGGTGTCGTCGGCGAGGTACACGTTCGTGCCGCCGGCGTCGGGGGTGCCGACCACGACGGTGCTCGTCATCGGCGCCCGGGATGCGGCATCCTGACCGCGAAGCCACACATCGCCGTCCTCGGTGTCGACGACCGCCCACGTATCGCCCGCCGCCGTGATCGCCGGCATCGTGAGGCCCTCGGGGTCGAGGGCGTCGCGGCCACGCACCTCGCCGTCGCGGACGCTGTAGCGCAGCACCGAGCCGTCGGCGCGCGAGTAGGCGAACAGCATGCCGCGGGTGTCGATCGCAATGGCGTCGGCGGTGTACTGCGGCGCGTTCTCGTCGTCCGACGGGAAGGGATCGAGCTTGCCGGCGGGGCCGCCCGAGAGCCGGCCGGCGTACACGGCGCCGGAATCGGTGAGGTAGGCGGCGAAGTCGCCCGCGGTGACGACCTCGGTGGTTCCGGCCGGAGTCTTCTCCGACGTCTGCAGCGCCTCTTCGTCGAGGTCTGCGGGCATCGACTCGTCGATGCGCGTCACGGTGCTGTAGCTGTCGCTGAACAGGTAGGCGCCGTCGCCGGTCTGCACCACCTGGTCGGGGTTGCTGATGCTGCGGACGGTGTCGAGCTCGCCCACCGACGTGTTGACGCGCGCGTAGCGGCGCCCCTCGCCGGTCTGCAGCGCCCACACCGCGGTGTCGACGTCGGGGGTCTCCTGCGCGTCGAGGCCCGGCCACACGACGCTCACACCGATGACGGCGGCCACCACGGCGCCGGCGGCGACGAGCCCGAACAGCGTGCCGCGACGCATCGGGCCGCGACTGCCGGCCATCACAGCACCCCCGCCGCCACGAGCGTGACCACGACCGCGCCCGCACCGACCACGAGGCCCGCGCCGATGCCGATCACCCAGGGCAGCACGCTGGGGCCGCCGCCGCCGCGACGGCGGGCGGGGGCGGAGATCTCGGTGTCCTCGTCGCGGGCGAGCCCGGCGACCCCGGTGCCCGCGCGCGACTTGCGGGTGAGGTCGCGCTCGACCCGCGAGCGGGCGGGACCGCGCAGGCCCGAGTCGGCGAAGTCGACGGGAGCGGATGCCGGCGACCATTCCGCGTCGGGGATCTCCAGCGGCGTGGGCGACAGACCGAGCTCGGCCTGCACCGAGCGCAGCGCCTCACCGAGCGCGCGGGCCGAGTCGTAGCGGCGCGCGGGATCGCGGTTCATCGCCGTGGCGAGCACCGCCTGCAGCGAGGCGGGCACCTCGTGCCGCGGGATCTCGACATAGGCCGCACGCGCGATGCGGCGGCGCAGGAGGTCCTTCGTGTTCTGTCCGCGCTCGCGTCGCTCGAAGGGGCTGTGCCCGGCCAGCAGCGAGTACACCGTGGCACCGAGGCTCCACACCTCGCTCGCGACGGTGCCGCTGGTCTGCTCGGCGACGACCTCCGGCGCACTCCACGGGATCGACATCGCGAGCACTTCGCCACCGCTTCGCCGCTGCAACGACGCCGAGATGCCGAAGTCCGCGAGCACGGGGGTCCCGAAGGTCGTGACGAGGATGTTGCTCGGCTTCACGTCGCGGTGGATGAGCCCGGCACGGTGCGCCGACTCCAGCGCGCTGGCCATGCGCACACCGATCACCAGCACCTCGTCCACCGGCATCCGCTCGACGCGGTACCGCTGCGACAGCGAACCGGGGCAGAACTCCATGACGATGTACGGCCGGCCGTCGGCCGAGATGCTCGCCTGGTAGACGGTGACGATCGAGGGGTGCGCCGAGAGATGGGCGAGCACGTCCGCCTCGGCGTTGAACATGCGCCGCAGCTCGGGATCGCGCACGTCGCTCGGCATGACCTTGACCGCGACGTTGCGGCGGGGCATGTCCTGCTCGTACAGGTAGACATCGGCGAAACCGCCGGAGCCGAGCGGGCGGATGTAGGCGAGGCCCGGAAGGATCGGGGGTGCCGAGGGAAGCCGTGTGGCCACCGCACCTCCCCGATCCGAAAAACAACTGTGTCTCTGTGCACGCCCCAGGCGCGGCAACAAACCTGGCTAGCCTAACAAAATCGACTCTGACAACGTGCCACGGGGTACCCGGGTATCCCGTGGGAGCGTGGACTCACGGGCGCATTGCTGGACTCAGTCCAACTCGTCGGGCTCATGCGGGTCGAACGGGGCGTCGAGCGACCGCGTCAGATCGGCGAGCATCGCCTCGATCTGGGGCTCGACGTACTCCGCGACGGCGGCCTGGATCCGCAGCCGGTGGTGCAGCAGGATGGTGCAGACCTCACGGCCGACCATGTTGGCGTAGTCGTCGGCGAGCCCGACCTCCTGGCGCAGCGCGGCCTTGGCCTCGTCGGTCAGCGGCGGCAGCGCCGGCACGCCCGCGTCGGCCTCTTCGGCCAGCCCCGCGATCGTGAACAGGAACGGGGCGCCGGGCACGGGATCGGGATCCAGCGGCAGGCCCTCGAACTCCGGGTCGAGCCCCTCGCTCGGACGATAGCTGCGAGCCCGGTTGCGGGTCGCCTGCTGGTCGAGCTCGGCCTGCAGCATGGGGAGGTTCAGCGCCGTGTACTCGGCCACCGCCCGGTCGACGATCGTCTTCATGCGCGTCGAGAGGCCGTGCTGCACGCCGTGCGGGACGTCGGCGCCGAGACCCGCGGCCGACAGCACGGGCGACCCGAAGCAGCGGCGGCACGGCGCCGTGCGACCGCGATGCGTGGCGGGCTCCCAGCGGGGCAGCCACACGAGCCAGGCGTCCACCGCCTGGCTGACCTGGGTCTCGAGCGACCGCTCCACGGTCCCACGGTAGTACGAGGCATCCTCCCGCGCCCCCATTCCGTTCGTCCGTCGCAGCGGCCGGGCGTGCGGGGTCAGGGCTCGCGGGGGTCCTCCCACGGCCACCGCGGCCGGTGCGCGCGCGTGCGCACCAGGGCGATGCCGGCCCACGCGCTGACGAATGCCGCGCCCGCGACGACCGCGCCGAACCACGATGTCGCCAGGCGTCCGGCGACGCCGGTCGCGACGGCCAGGTCGGCGCCGGTGGCGACAGCGCCGAACCACACCCCCCCGACATAGGCGAGGAACGCGGCAGCCGTCGTCCACACGACTCCCCAGAACGAAGGATGCCGGCGGCCTCGGTCGCCGGATGCCGCCGGGGCGGCGGCATCCACTCGCTCGCCGGCGTTCGCGATCGAGGTCCACAGTCCGCCCGCGAAGGCGAGCACCGCGAGGATCACGCCGACGATGCCGGGGATCTGGCCGAGGCCGGGAGTCGCGATGACGTCCTCGCCGGTCGAGAGGCTCACCATGCCGAACCCGAAGATCACGAGGGCCGCGAAGCCGATCGTCGCGAAGGCGAGCGCGACCGGCGGGCGCACCGGCCCGCCTGACGCTCCCGGGGTTCCGTCGGCGGCCATACCTCCAGGGTACGTCGGCGCGGCCGCCCGGGACCGGGCGCCGACACAGCGGAATCCCGCCGAGGCAGGTGACGGTGTCACCGGTCTCGACGGGATTGCCCGGTCTCGTGGTGCGCTGCTACGGGCGGATCAGCTGCGGCCCCGCCTCGAGCGTGCGCTCGTACTCGCGCTGCGCCTCGATGTTGAGCTCGGTGACGCGCTTCGCGCGCGCCGCGGCCCAGGCTCCGAACCAGATCGTCAGCTCGCGGCCGATCACGAAGGCCCCGAACGCGAGCGGGGTCAGCAGCTGGCTCTCGGCCAGGTCGGAGCCCTCGCTCGCGGTGAGCTCCCAGAACGGCGCCTGGAACAGCGCGCCGAGGATGTGGCCGCCGTAGGCCGCGGCGCCGACGAGCAGGCCGAAGATCACCCATGCGCCCCAGCGGCCGCGATTGATGATCGCCCCGAGCAGCCAGAACGCGAGGAAGAACACGACGACCGGCACCCACAGCGACCACGTGCGGAGCGCGTCGACGACCGTCGTGCCGATGTTCTCGCCGGTCACGTCGCCCTCGATGGCGCGGACGCCGAGGCCGAGCGCGAGGTAGAGGACGGCGAAGGCGAGGGCTGCGAGCAGGCCGATGGCGCCTGCCGCGGCGCGGTTGCCGCGAGGGCGCGGCGCCTCGGGGGCCTGCACGAAGATCGGCTGGGCGGCCGCGACCGTCGCGGCCTCGGCCACCACCGGTTCGCTCGGGGTGACGACCGGCGCCTCGGCCACCGGCGCGTCGACGACCGGCGCGTCGACGACGGTCGGGGACTCGTCGGCGGCCGACGAGTACACCGCGGTGTCGGCCGCGGTCGCGGCGGGGATGTCGAGGGATGCCGCCTCCGCCGAGTCCCACGGGTCGGGCTCTGCGGCAGCAGGCGCCGGCTCGGACCCGGTCGCGGTCTCGGACGGGACGGACGGTGCGGGCGTCGCGACGGGCTGCGCATCGGTGGACTCGGCGGGAGCCGCTGCCCCGTCGGCCGTGGCGTCGGCGTCGGCCTCGACGGCCGAATCTGTGACGGCCTCGCCGTCGGCCGGGGCCTCGGGTCCTGACGTGCCGGAAGCCTCGGCGCCGCGTCCCGCGGCCTCTGCCTCGGCAAGGCCCTCGTTCGCGCGACCGACGACGTCGTCGACACCGCCGGGCTCTTCGACGGGCTCGCCGTAGGACGACTTGGGGTCACTCATCGTCAGCACTCCTCACGTCGGGGCCGGTGCCCCGCAGTGCGACAGTAGCCCGTGGCCTCGCGCATGCCACGCAGGCGTGCCGGGCGCGGCGCGGACGCCCTGAGGCCGCGCGGCGCGGCGGGCTCGGGCGCGACGAGCGCCTAGCCTGGGGCGATGGCAGCCCCAGCGACCCGACTCGCCGCCATGGCGGCATCCGTTCTCCTCGCGATCGCCGCCCTCACGGCGTGCGCGCCCGACGGCACCCCCGAAGGGGAATTCACCTACACCCCGACGCCGTCGACGAGCACCTCGGCGAAACCCACGCCGACCCCGACGCCGACCGCGCACGCCGAGATCCCGACCGACTGCAAGGAGATCCTCAACGCGGATGTGCTCGCGCAGCTGGAGGGCACGCCGCTCAACGATCCGGCCTTCGGGGCCTCGGGGCCGCAGTCCGACGGGAGCCTCATCTGCGTATGGGGCGACCCGGCGGCCGATGCCACCAACCTCGTCACCACGATCACCTACATCTCGCGCGGTCCCGCGCTGGACCAGCTCAACAAGCTGGCCGACGAGGAGGGCTTCACCTGCTACACGCCCGACCACGGCACGCGCTGCGAGAAGACCTGGCAGGACGCGGATCATCCGGTCACCTCGGGTCGCACCCTGTACTGGCGCGACGGCGTGCTCATCGACACGAAGTACTCGCACCTCGCGCCGACCGGCTACACCTCCGCCGTGGTCGCCGCGATCTTCGGCTGAGGACGCGCAGGCCTGAGCCCGCTCAGCCGAACACCTCGCTCTCCAGCCGCGCGCCGAACCGCTTCGGGTGCCATCCGGTCTCCACACTGACGAGCCACAGCCCATCGCGCAGGGTGTGCTCCTCGCGCACCTCCCCCTGCGTGCGGGCGCAGTCCAGCGCCTCGCCTGCCGTCTCGCACGCGAATCCGTCGGCCTCGAGCGACGCCTCGGCGATCGCCGACGAGTCCGCGTCGATCCTGGCCAGCGTCGTCACGATGCCGCCCGATTCGAACCGCCAGGTGCACGTCACCACGACGTCGGCGTCGACCGCGTCGGCGAACGCGCGTGCCCCGGTCGTCGGGGCCGCGTGCGTCTGGTCCAGCAGCGACCCGGGATGCCACATCAGCTCGTTCCACAGGTCATCCGCGTACAGCGACCGGCAGTCGACCTGCTCCCCCGCCGCGACGTCCTGCGCGGGCGTCGGCGCCGTCGTGTGAGTGGGCCGCGGCGCTGTCGCCGTGCGAAGTGTGTCGCCGATCCACGCGACCGACACCGGGACCATCGGCAGCGCCAGCCACACGAGTCCCGCCACGACGCCGGCGCACAGCATCCCGGCGGGCACGGCGATCCACGAGTTGCGCCCGCTGATCCGTGCCATGGTCCCCCCGACCGTCTCCCCCACGGTAAGTCGGGGAAGCGGATGCCGGACGCAGGAACGCCGAAGGGCCCCGGCGAACCGGGGCCCTTCGTGAGTACGGGACTCAGTTGTAGTCGGTCGAGAAACCGTCCGTCGAGAAGCTGTCGAAGTCGACGTAGCTCAGGTCGGCGTCGGTGTACGCGCCGTCCGAGGCGAAGATGCGGTTGGGGTACCGCTCGCTCTTGGCCTCCTCCGTCGCCTCGACCGTGACGTCGCGGTACTTCGCGAGGCCGGTTCCGGCGGGGATGAGCTTTCCGATGATGACGTTCTCCTTGAGGCCCATGAGCGGGTCGCTCTTGCCCTCCATGGCCGCCTGCGTCAGGACGCGGGTGGTCTCCTGGAACGACGCAGCCGACAGCCACGACTCGGTCGCGAGCGACGCCTTCGTGATACCCATCAGCTCGGGACGACCCGACGCCGGGCGCTTGCCCTCGCCGACCGCCTCGCGGTTGATGTTCTGGTACTTCTTGAAGTCGACCAGCTCACCCGGCAGCAGCGTGGTGTCGCCGTGGTCGACCACGGTGACCTTGCGCAGCATCTGACGGACGATGACCTCGATGTGCTTGTCGTGGATCGGCACACCCTGCGAGCGGTACACGCCCTGGACGCCGTTCACGAGGTACTTCTGCACCTCACGGGCACCCATGACACGCATGACCTCCTTGGGGTCGAGCGTGCCCACCAGGATCGGCTGACCCACCGTGACGCGCTGACCGTCCTCGACCAGGAGCGTCGCGCGCTTCAGGACCGGGTAGACGTGCGGCTCGTCGCCGTTGTCGGGCGTGAGGATGACCTTCTTGGACTTGTCGGTCTCGTCGATCGTGATGCGGCCATCGGCCTCTGCGATCGGCGACGCGCCCTTGGGGGTGCGGGCCTCGAACAGCTCCTGCACGCGGGGAAGACCCTGCGTGATGTCGTCGGCGGAGGCCGAGCCACCGGTGTGGAAGGTACGCATCGTCAGCTGCGTGCCGGGCTCACCGATCGACTGGGCCGCGATGATGCCGACGGCCTCGCCGATGTCGACGATCTTGCCGGTCGCGAGCGAACGGCCGTAGCACTTCGCGCAGACGCCGACCGCCGAGTCACAGGTGAGCACGGAGCGCACCTTGATCGACTCGACACCGGCCGCCACCAGCTTGTCGATGAGCACGTCGCCGACGTCCTCACCGGCCGAGGCGACGACCTCGCCGGTCGGGGCCACGGCGTCGGCCGCGAGCGTGCGGGCGAACACCGAGTTCTCGACGTTCGCGTCGCGCACCAGGACGCCTTCGCTGTTCGGCGCCGCGATGACGAACTCGAGGCCCTTGGTGGTGCCGCAGTCCTCTTCGCGGATGATGACGTCCTGCGAGACGTCGACGAGACGACGCGTCAGGTAGCCCGAGTCGGCGGTACGGAGGGCCGTGTCGGCCAGACCCTTACGGGCACCGTGCGTCGCGATGAAGTACTCCGCCACCGACAGACCCTCGCGGTACGAGGAGATGATCGGACGGGGGATGATCTCACCCTTCGGGTTGTTCACCAGGCCTCGCATACCCGCGATGTTGCGGATCTGCAGCCAGTTACCACGGGCGCCCGACGAGACCATGCGGTTGATGGTGTTGTCGGCCGGGAAGTGGTCGCGCATCGCCTTCTGGACCTCGTCGGTCGCCTCGGTCCAGATCTTGATGAGCTCCTGACGACGCTCGGCGTCGGTGGTGAGACCCTTCTCGAACTGCGCCTGGACCTTCGCGGCCTGCTTCTCGTAGCCCGCGACGATCTCGCCCTTGTTCGGGGGCGTCAGGATGTCGCTGAGCGCGACCGTCACACCCGAGCGCGTGGCCCAGTAGAAGCCGGCGTCCTTGATGCGGTCGAGCGAAGCCGCGACCTCCACCTTCGGGTACTCCTCGGCGAGCTTGTTGACGATCTGCGACAGCTTGCCCTTGTCTGCCTGCTCGCGCACGAACGGGTAGCCCTTGGGGAGCGTGTCGTTGAAGATCGCCTGGCCCAGCGACGCGTCCACGAGGCCGTGGCGCTCGTAGCCCTCGGGAGCTTCGCCCTCGAGGAAGGCGAGACCGGGGATGCGGATGCGGACCTTGGCCTGCAGGTCGAGGGTGCCCTCGTCCTTCGCCAGGATCGCCTCGCCGACCGAGCCGAACACACGACCCTCACCGGCAGCGCCCTCCTTGACCGTGGTCAGGTGGTGCAGACCGATGATCATGTCCTGCGAGGGCAGGGTCACCGGGCGGCCGTCCGACGGCTTCAGGATGTTGTTCGACGCCAGCATCAGGATGCGGGCCTCGGCCTGGGCCTCGACCGACAGCGGCAGGTGCACGGCCATCTGGTCACCGTCGAAGTCGGCGTTGAACGCCGCGCAGACGAGCGGGTGCAGCTGGATGGCCTTGCCCTCGACGAGCTGAGGCTCGAAGGCCTGGATGCCGAGACGGTGCAGCGTGGGCGCACGGTTCAGCAGCACAGGGCGCTCGCGGATGATCTCTTCGAGCACGTCCCAGACCTCGGGACGCGTGCGCTCGACGGCGCGCTTGGCGGCCTTGATGTTCTGCGAGTGACCGAGGTCGATGAGGCGCTTGATCACGAACGGCTTGAACAGCTCGAGCGCCATCTGCTTGGGCAGACCGCACTGGTGGAGCTTGAGCTGCGGACCGACGATGATGACCGAACGGCCCGAGTAGTCCACGCGCTTGCCGAGCAGGTTCTGACGGAAGCGACCCTGCTTGCCCTTGAGCATGTCGCTCAGGGACTTGAGGGCGCGGTTGCCGGTGCCGGTGACGGGACGACCGCGGCGGCCGTTGTCGAACAGCGCGTCGACGGCCTCCTGCAGCATGCGCTTCTCGTTGTTGACGATGATCTCGGGGGCACCGAGGTCGATCAGGCGACGGAGGCGGTTGTTGCGGTTGATCACACGACGGTAGAGGTCGTTCAGGTCGGAGGTCGCGAAGCGGCCACCGTCCAGCTGCACCATCGGGCGCAGCTCCGGCGGGATCACCGGGACGACGTCCAGCACCATCGAGGCCGGGCTCATGCCGGTCGAGAGGAACGAGTTGACGACCTTCAGGCGCTTGATCGCGCGGATCTTGCGCTGGCCCTTGCCCTCCGAGATCTGCAGGTGCAGGCTCTCGGCCTCGGCGGCCAGGTCGAAGCTCTCCAGGCGGCGCTTGATCGACTCGGCGCCCATGTGGGCCTCGAAGTACTGACCGAAGCGGTCCTGCAGCTCGTGGAAGATCTCGTCCTCGCCCTTGAGCTGGCCGACCTCGAGGTTGCGGAAGTCCTCCCACACCTTCTCGAGGCGCGTGACCTGGTCGTCCGCGTTCTTGCGGATCGAGGCCATCTCCTTCTCGGCGGCGTCCTTGACCTTCTTCTTCTGGTCGGCCTTGGCACCCTCCTCCTCGAGCGCGGCGAGCTCCTCCTCCAGCTTCTGGAGGCGAGCGGCGACACGCGCGTCGCGGCGGTCCGCGAGCGTCTTCAGCTCGAGGCGGATGTTGTTCTCCTGCGTCGAGAGGTCGCGGTGACGCGCCTCCTCGTCGACCGAGATCACCATGTAGGCGGCGAAGTAGATGACCTTCTCGAGGTCCTTCGGCGCCATGTCGAGCAGGTACCCGAGGCGCGAAGGAACGCCCTTGAAGTACCAGATGTGCGTGACGGGCGCGGCGAGCTCGATGTGGCCCATGCGCTCACGGCGGACCGAGGACTTGGTGACCTCGACGCCGCAGCGCTCGCAGACGATGCCCTTGAAGCGGACGCGCTTGTACTTGCCGCACGCGCACTCCCAGTCGCGCGAGGGTCCGAAGATCTGCTCGCCGAACAGGCCGTCCTTCTCGGGCTTCAGGGTGCGGTAGTTGATGGTCTCGGGCTTCTTGACCTCGCCGTACGACCAACGACGGATGTCGTCAGCGGTGGCCAGGCCGATGCGAAGCTGATCGAAAGTGGTTGATTCGAGCACTGGTTCTCCTGTGTCGGAAATTCGTTCGTTGCCTGGTGCTTAGATCTCGTCGATCGACGAGGACTCGAAGCGGCTGGAGATGTTGATGCCGAGCTCCTCCGCGGCGCGGAAGGCGTCGTCGTCGGTGTCGCGCAGGTTGACCGCGGTGCCGTCGGCCGAGAGCACCTCGACGTTCAGGCAGAGCGACTGCATCTCTTTCATGAGCACCTTGAACGACTCGGGGATGCCGGGCTCCTGGATGTTCTCGCCCTTGACGATCGCCTCGTAGACCTTGACGCGGCCGAGGATGTCGTCGGACTTGATCGTGAGGAGCTCCTGGAGCGCGTATGCGGCGCCGTAGGCCTCGAGGGCCCACACCTCCATCTCACCGAAGCGCTGACCGCCGAACTGCGCCTTACCACCGAGCGGCTGCTGGGTGATCATCGAGTACGGGCCCGTCGAGCGCGCGTGGATCTTGTCGTCCACGAGGTGGTGCAGCTTCAGGATGTACATGTAGCCGACCGAGATCGGAGCCGGGAACGGCTCGCCGGAGCGGCCGTCGAAGAGCTGCGTCTTGCCGGTCGAGTCGATCAGGCGCACGCCGTCGCGGTTCGGGGTCGTCGAGTCGAGCAGACCCGCGATCTCGTCCTCGAACGCGCCGTCGAACACCGGGGTGGCGACCTTGGTGCCGGCCGGAGCCTCGAACGCCTGCTGCGGCAGGTGCGCGGCCCACTCGGGCGTGCCCTCGACCTTCCAGCCCTGCTTGGCGATCCAGCCCAGGTGCAGCTCGAGGACCTGGCCGAAGTTCATTCGACCCGGGATGCCGAGCGGGTTGAGGATCACGTCGACCGGCGTGCCGTCGGCGAGGAAGGGCATGTCTTCGACCGGAAGGATCTTCGCGATGACACCCTTGTTGCCGTGGCGGCCGGCGAGCTTGTCGCCCTCGGTGATCTTGCGCTTCTGGGCGATGTAGACCACAACGCGGCGGTTGACGCCCGAGCCCAGCTCGTCGTCGCCGTCTTCGGCGTTGAACTCCTTGACCGCGATGATCGTGCCCTGCTCACCGTGGGGGACCTTCAGCGACGTGTCGCGGACCTCGCGGCTCTTCTCGTTGAAGATCGCGCGCAGCAGACGCTCCTCGGCCGACAGCTCGGTCTCGCCCTTGGGCGTGACTTTGCCGACGAGGATGTCACCGGGACGCACCTCGGCGCCGATGCGGATGATGCCGCGCTCGTCGAGGTCCTTCAGCAGGTCGGGGCTGACGTTGGGGAGGTCACGGGTGATCTCCTCCTTGCCGAGCTTGGTGTCGCGCGCGTCGACCTCGTACTCCTCGATGTGGATCGACGAGAGCACGTCGTCCTTCACGAGGTTCTGGCTGAGGATGATCGCGTCCTCGAAGTTGTGGCCCTCCCACGTCATGAAGGCGACGAGGAGGTTCTTGCCGAGCGCGAGCTCGCCGTTCTCGGTGGCGGGGCCGTCGGCGATGACCTCGCCGGCCTCGACACGCTCGCCGGCCGAGACGACCACGCGCTGGTTGTACGAGGTGCCCTGGTTCGAGCGGTCGAACTTGCGCAGGAAGTAGTCCTGCGTGCCGCCCTCGTCCAGCTGCACGGTCACGACGTCGGCCGAGACCTCGACCACGACACCCGGCTTCTGGGCGGTGACCACGTCACCGGCGTCGATGGCCGCGAAGCCCTCCATGCCGGTGCCGACCACCGGCGACTCCGAACGCAGGAGCGGGACGGCCTGGCGCTGCATGTTCGCACCCATGAGGGCGCGGTTGGCGTCGTCGTGCTCGAGGAACGGGATGAGCGAGGTCGCGACCGACACCATCTGGCGCGGCGAGACGTCCATGTAGCCGATCTCGTCCGAGTGGAAGAGGTCGACCTCGCCACCGTTTCCGCGGCGGGCGAGTACCCGGTCCTGGGCGAAGCTGCCGTCCGACTTCAGCTCGACACCGGCCTGCGCGACGATGTAGTCGCTCTCTTCCGAGGCGGTCAGGTAGTCGATCTGGTCGGTGACCTTGCCCTCGACCACGCGACGGTACGGCGTCTCGATGAAGCCGAACGCGTTGATGCGCGCGAACGAGGCGAGCGAGCCGATCAGGCCGATGTTCGGGCCTTCCGGGGTCTCGATCGGGCACATGCGGCCGTAGTGCGACGGGTGGACGTCGCGGACCTCGACGCCGGCGCGCTCGCGCGACAGACCGCCGGGGCCCAGGGCCGACAGGCGGCGCTTGTGGGTCAGACCCGCGAGCGGGTTGTTCTGGTCCATGAACTGCGACAGCTGCGACGTGCCGAAGAACTCCTTGATCGCCGCCACGACGGGGCGCACGTTGATCAGGGTCTGCGGCGTGATCGCCTCGATGTCCTGCGTGGTCATGCGCTCGCGGACGACGCGCTCCATGCGCGACAGACCGGTGCGGACCTGGTTCTGGATGAGCTCGCCGACCGCGCGGATGCGACGGTTGCCGAAGTTGTCGATGTCGTCGACGTCCAGGCGGATCTCGGCGGGCTTGCCGCCGCGCACGCCGTCGAAGACGACGTCGCCGCGGTGCAGGCGCACCAGGTACTTGATCGTGGCGACGATGTCGTCGACCGTCAGCACCGAGTCGGTGAGCGGCTTGTCGAGACCGAGCTTGTGGTTGATCTTGTACCGGCCGACCTTCGCGAGGTCGTAGCGCTTCGGGTTGAAGTAGAAATTGTCAAGGAGCGCGCGGGCGGCCTCGGCGGCGACCTGCTCGCCCGGACGGAGCTTGCGGTAGATGTCGCGGAGCGCGTCCTCCTTGGTGAGGATCGTGTCCTTCGACAGCGTCTCTTCGATCGACTCGAAGCCGGCGAACTCGTTGAGGATGTCTTCCGACGTGAGGCCGAGGGCCTTCAGGAAGACCGTGACGGACTGCTTGCGCTTGCGGTCGATGCGCACGCCGACCTGGTCGCGCTTGTCGATCTCGAACTCGAGCCACGCACCGCGCGAGGGGATGACGCGCGCCGACACGATGTCCTTGTCGGAGGTCTTGTCGGGGGTCTTGTCGAAGTAGACGCCGGGCGAACGGACGAGCTGCGACACGACGACGCGCTCGGTGCCGTTGATGATGAACGTGCCCTTGTCGGTCTGGAGCGGGAAGTCGCCCATGAAGACCGTCTGGGTCTTGATCTCACCGGTCTGGTGGTTCATGAACTCGGCCTCGACGTAGAGCGGGGCCGCGTACGTCTTGCCGCGCTCCTTGCACTCCTCGATGGAGTACTTCTCAGGCTCGAGGTACGGGTTCGTGAACGAGAGCTGCATGGTCTCGCTCAGGTCCTCGATCGGCGAGATCTCTTCGAAGATCTCCTCCAGTCCGCTGACCTCGGGGACGTCCGTGCGGCCCTCGCCCTTGGCCTCGGCGACGCGCGCCTTCCAGGCCTCGTTGCCGACGAGCCAGTCGAACGACTCGGTCTGCAGCGCGAGAAGGTCGGGGACCGTCAGCGTGTCGGAGATCTTGGCGAACGAGAGGCGGGAAGCTCCGCGTCCGTTCTTGGGGGTGGTGGTGGGATTGGATGCGTTGCGCGCAGCAGCCAAGGGGATTACCTCCGTGGGCCCGTGGGGCTCGTTTCCTTGTCGTCAGGTGGAGTGCTCTTCGTCCCCGAAGCCCGCGCACCACGCCTCGCAACGAGCGAGGGGGCACAGGCACAGCCGACCACCATATGAGGGCAGGGGGAATCCAAGAGCGCAAAGACCTACTATACGTCGAACGACGCGCCGTGTCCAGTCGGATTCTTGACGAGTTTCGGATGCTGCGGTATAAGCCCGATTCTCGCAGATCGTTCACAGCATCGGGGCCGTCGCACGGTCTGCGCGACGGCCCCGACGGCGGCCCGCTGCCGGGCCGGCTGTGCGTGGGACGGCTCGGATCAGCCCGTCTTGCCGCTGCCGTTGCAGGCCATGCCGGGTGAGGGGACCATGTCCTTGAGCCCCGCCCGCACGAACATGCCGTAGCTCTGCGTGCCGTGGTACCCGTTCTTCTGGTTGCCGCGCATGGCCAGGCCGTCGTCGTCGAACCCCTCGGGGTTGCCCTCGAGGCTGTCGACGGTGTCCTGGCCCGAGAACGCGCACTCCGACGAGTGGCCGTTGCCGGCACCGTGGGTGTCCTTCCCGTTCCCGGTGACCTCGCCGGCGTTGGCCACCCCTGCGCCCGCCAGCACCAGTCCCACGGCGAGCGCACAGCCCGCGATCAATCGCTTCATTGCTTACCTCCCCAGATTCGAAGGTCGCAGATGCGGCCCTCCCCGGCGCACAAGGTACGCCTGTGCGACCCCGGCCGGAAGACCCCCGCGAGCGGACGCAGACCGCAGGTGGCGGCATCCATTCGCCTTCCTCACCCCGGGGAGCGGATGCATCGGTGTACCGAAACCGTGGCGTGACGGGCCCGGCAGGGCCATGATGTGCACATGACTGGGGGACGATCCCCCGTGATCCGCACGCCCGACCAGCGGATCCGGGTGTTCGTGAGCTCGACCCTGCGCGAGCTCGCGGAGGAACGTGAGGCGGTGAAGTCCGCCGTGGAGCGACTGAGACTCGCGCCGGTGATGTTCGAGCTGGGGGCTCGTCCGCATCCGCCGCGGGAGCTGTACCGCTCGTATCTCGCGCAGAGCGACGTGTTCGTCGGGATCTACGGCGCGAGCTACGGCTGGGTGGCGCCCGGCGAGGAGGTGTCGGGACTCGAGGACGAGTACAACCTGGCTCCTGCGGGAATGCCGAAGCTGATCTACGTCAAGGACGCCGACAGCCGCGACGACCGTCTGGCGGCGCTGATCGCGCGCATCCAGGACGACGACACGGCGGCGTACCTGCACTTCCGCACCGCGGCCGAGCTCGAGGACCAGGTGGCGTCGGACCTCGCGATGCTGCTGGCCGAGCGCTTCGACGAGTCCCGGGTGGATGCCGGTCCCGACGGGGCCTCCTCGTCGCTTGCCGGGCGGGTGCCGGTGCCCTATACCGCGACCATCGGCCGCGACGCCGACATCGAGGCCGTGCGCACGCTCCTCGCGCGCGGCGCCGACCGGGTGGTGAGCCTGGTCGGACCCGGCGGGATCGGCAAGAGCCGCCTCGCGATCGAGACCGCGCGGGCGTGCGAGGAGCTCTTTCCGGACGGCGTGTACTTCGTGCTGCTGGAGGGGGTGCTGGAGCCCGGGCTGCTGCTGCCGACGATCGCCTATCACCTCGGCATCCGCGACAACGGCGAGGCGGCACTCGAGGAGCGCATCGCGCACGCGCTGCAGGACCGTCGCGTGCTGCTGGTGCTCGACAACTTCGAGCAGATCGTGGATGCCGCGCCGGTCCTGGTCCGGCTGTACACGGTGGCCCCCGCGGCGACGTTCCTGGTGACCAGCCGGATCGTGCTGCGCATCCGCGGCGAGCGCGTGTACGAGGTGCCCCCGCTGTCGACGCCGCGGGACGAGCTGCCTGCGAGCCTCGACCCGGCGACCCGGACCGCTGCGGTGGCGCTGTTCGTGGATCGCGCGAAGGCGATCGACCCGCACTTCGACGTCACCCCCGGCAACGCCGCCGCCCTCGCCGAGATCTGCCGTGCGCTCGAAGGGCTGCCGCTGGCGATCGAGCTCGCCGCCGCCAAGGTGCGGATCCTCAGCCCCGCCGGCATCGCCGAGCGACTCGGGCAGAGCCTGCCGCTGCTGACGGCGGCCGTGCGCGACCTGCCCGAGCGGCATCGCACGATGCGCGCGACGATCGACTGGAGCGTGAGCCTGCTTCCCGACGTGCAGCGCGACCTGCTCGAAGACCTCGGCGTGTTCGCGACCCGGTTCACACTCGACGCCGTCGAGGCGCTGGGACGCGGCCGGTCGTGGGACGGCCAGGCGATCGACGCGCTCGCGGCGCTCGTGGACGGCTCCCTGGTCAAGCAGTACGAGCTCGGCGGCCGGCGCGTGTTCTCGCTGCTGGCGATCGTGCGCGAATACGCCCTGGGCCGCCTCAAGGAGCGGGGCGAGGCGGTGCGCATGCGTCGCGCGCACGCCGACTACTACTGCGCGCTGGTGAGCCGCGTGGCTCCCGACCTCGGCGGCCGCGGTCAGGCCGAGGCGGTCGCCCGGCTCGGCCTGGAGCTGCCGAACCTGCGCGCTGCCGTGCGGCATCTGGTGCACACCGACCGGCTCGACGACGCCGGCGACTTCGCGTGGAGCCTGCTCATCTACTGGTGGATCTCGGGGTTCTTCGCCGAGGTGCGGGTGTGGATGCTGGAACTGCTCGAGAAGCAGCACGACATGCCGATCACCCCGCACACCCGCGCGATCGCATGGTTCTTCGCGCTGTGGGGCGAGATGTGGCAGCGGCCTTCGGAGCAGGTGGTGGCGGGGCTGGGTGAGTGCGTGCGGCTGTTCACCGAGAGCGGGGATCCGGATGCCGCGGCCATGGCGCTCGCGGCACGGGCGACGGCGCGCGTGCAGTTCTCGGACCTGGACTCCGACAAGGCCGAGACCGAGCTGCGCGACGCCGTCGTGCGGCTGCGGGAGCACGGCAACGCGTGGGCCGAGGCGATCACCGAGGTCTCGCTCGGGCGTCTGGCCTGGGTGCGCGGCGCCACCGACGACGCACTCGCGCACTTCGACCGCGCGACGGCTGTCGCCCAGGAGCACGGCGACCTGTTCACCACCTCGGTCGCCGGCAACCTGCGATCGCGACTGAACTTCCAGCTCGGACACCTCGAGACCGCCGAGGACGAGTTCGTCCGCACCCTGCTGATGTCGGTGCGCCTGCACTACGACGAGGGCGTCGCCTACGGACTCGAAGGCGTGTGCGCGGTCGCCGCCGCCCACGGCGAGGCGTGGCGGGCGGCGGCGCTCGCGGTCGCGGCGGGTGAGATCCGCCGCCGCATCGGCATCTTCGACGTCGAGGCGTTCACGGTGCACACGCCCTACCTCGACATCCTGCGCGGCCGCGACCCGGCGAGCGTCGCCGCGGGCGAGGCCGCCGGCGCGGAGCTGTCGCTGGCCGAGGCGGTGCAGCTGGCGCTCCCCGAGCACGATCACGACGCCGTCGCCGCCGCCCTGCTGGCCTGGTGACCGGCGCGCAGCGCGGGTCAGGCGTGGCGGAAGCGGATGCGCGTGCCGGGCCGGGCCTGGGCGACGAGGTCGAGGCAGGCTCCCGTCACCACGGCGATCACCGGATACCCGCCGGTCACAGGGCCGTCGGCGAGCAGGATCGTCGGGCGCCCGCTGGGCGGCACCTGCAGCGCGCCGGGAACCATGCCCTCGCTCGGCAGCTCGCCGGCGCGCGCACGGACGAGCTCGGGACCGTCCAGCCGCACTCCCACGCGGTCGGCGTCGCCGGTGACCGTCCACACCGCGTCGAACAGCGCGGTGCCGGCGGCGAACCAGTCGGCACGGGGCCCCGGGGCGAGGTCGAGCTCCAGCTCGTCGTCGTGCGGCGCTCCCCACGACTGCGGCGGTGCGACCGGGATGGGAGTGGCGGGAACGTCGCCGACCGCGACGCGGTCGCCGGCCCGCAGCACCGCCGGCCCGAGTCCGGCCAGCAGGTCCGTCGCCCGCGAGCCGAGCACGGCCTGCGCGTCGATCCCGCCGCGCACCGCGACGTACGCGCGCGCGCCGTGCGTGAACCAGTCGATGTGCAGCTCGGTGCCGGCGGGCCACGCGTGGGCCGCGTACGGATCCACCTCGCGGCCGTCGAGGCGCACCGGCCCCCACGCGCCGGTCACCGCGACCCACGCGTCGGAATCGGCCACGGCGCGCCAGCCGCCCATGGTCACCTCGATCGCCGCCGCACCCTCGGGGTTGCCGAGCAGCCGGTTGGCGGTGCGCAGCGCGGTGCGGTCGAGGGCTCCCGACACCGCGACCCCGACCGCGGCCGCGCCTGCGCGCCCCAGGTCCTGCACGGTCGCGAGCAGCCCCGGTTCGACGATGCGCAGGGCCGCCGCGTGGGGCCGGGTGGCGGCATCCACCTCACTTCCGCGGTCGCTCACACCCGCGCCGGCGCCGACGTCGAGACCAGGCCGATCCGGCGTGAATCGACCTGTCTCGGCCGAGACACCTGTTCTGGGAGCCGGGACCGCAGACACCGATGCCGCCGACTGCGCGCCGACTGCGCGGAACCGCACCCGAGTGCCGGGGGCGAGAAGGGCGGGGGATGCCGCGGCAGGGTCGAACAGCGGGGCCGAGGTCGTTCCGATCAGGCGCCAGCCGCCCGGGGTGTCGCGCGGATACGCGCCCGAGAACGCGCCGGCGAGGCCGACCGAGCCGGCGGGGACGCGCGTGCGCGGTGACTCCAGACGCGGGACGTCGTAGGGCCAGTCGTCGCTGACGAGGTATCCGAAGCCGGGCGCGAAGCCGGTGAAGGCGACGCGCCAGCGAGCCTCGGCATGCCGATGCGCGAGCTCGTCGGGCGTCACGCCGAGCAGCCGGGCGGTCTCGTCCAGGTCGGCGCCGTCGTACGCGATGTCGAGCTCGACGAGCGGACCCGCGGCAGCGTCGCCGGGCTGCGCCACCTGCGCCGCGCGCAGCGCCCACGAACGCGCGGCCGCGATCGGCAGCATCCGGGGATCCAGGCGCACCAGCACGGTCCGCGCGGCGGGCACGAGGTCGGTGACGCCCGCGGGCGGAGAGGCGGCCAGCGCGGCATGCACCGCGAGCACCTCGTCGAGCCCGTCGACCTCGACGAGGAATGCGCGCTCGCCCATCGGCAGCGCCCGCGCGGTCACCACGGCGCCCGCACCTCCACCCCGGCAGCATCGAGCGCGGCTCGCACGGCACGCGCCATCGCGACGGCCGACGGCGAATCCCCGTGCACGCACAGCGACGCGGCGTCGGCCGGCACGAGCGTGCCGTCGACGGCCTCGACCAGGCCCTCGCGCGCGAGCCGCACGGCGCGCGCCGCGACCGCGGCCGGATCGTCCAGCAGCGCGCCCGGCTGCGTGCGCGGCACGAGCGCACCGTCGGGCAGATAGCCGCGGTCGAGGAACGCCTCGCGCACGAACGGAAGACACCGGGATGCCGCGGCCTGCTCGATCTCGCCGGGCAGACCGAGCACGGGCAGAGGCCGTCCGAGCCGGTCGGCCAGCGCGGCGACCGCGGCCGCCACGGCATCGGCCTGCACGCGGTCCGAGATCACGGCGTGGTACAGCGCGCCGTGCGGCTTCACGTAGCGGACGTCGGCGCCGGCGGCCACCAGGGCATCGAGCTGCGCGGCGACGGCGGCTTCGAGCTCCGCGGGGTCCATCGATATCGGCACCCGACCGAAGTTCGCGGGGTCGGGATAGGACGGGTGCGCGCCGACGGTCACCCCGAACCGCGCCGCCCGGGCGACCGCCTCGCGCATGGCGGCGGCATCCCCCGCGTGCCCGCCGCACGCGATGTTCGCACTGGAGATCACCGCGAACATCGCCTCGTCGTCGGCCGTCGGCACCCCGTCGACGGTCTCGCCCAGGTCCGCGTTGAGGTCGATCACCGCCATGGCTCCACGGTACTGCGGGCTCCGCGCCCGGGGACCGTCTCGGTCGCCGGGCAGAATTCCGTCTGTGCTCGGCCGGATGCCGCCGGCGAACGTTCTTCGCGTCGCCCGGCCGCGCGCGGACTGAATGATGCGCACCGCGGCGCGCGCACTGCGCACCCGGCTACCGTGGAGGCATGGCACGTGGGCGAGACGAGGCACCCGCTCCCTCGGTGAGGCTGGCGGACGGGACGATCGCCCGCGTCATCCCGTCGCCGTTCGGCGGCGGGTGGGAGCTCGACGTCGACGGCACTCCGCAGTCGCATGTCGACCTCGACGACCCGACGCACCTGCACTTCGAATACGTCGCGCGGATGGGCGCCGTGATCGACCGGCTCCGGATGCCGCGCCAGCCGCTGACCGCGATCCATCTGGGTGCGGGCGCGCTGACCATTCCGCGATACGTCGAGGCGACGCGGCCCGGTTCGCGGCAGCAGGTCGTCGAGCTGGAGCCGGCGCTGTGGGACCTCGTGCGTGAGAACCTGCCGCTCCCCCGCGGCGCGCAGATCCGGGTGCGCATCGGCGACGCCCGCGAGGCGCTCGGCCGGCTGCCCGCGGGGCTCGTGGGAGCGGCCGATCTCGTCGTGTCGGACGTGTACTCCGGCGCGCAGACCCCGGCCCACCTCACGACTGTCGAGTTCTTCACCGAGGCCGCCCGCTTCCTCGCACCCGACGGCGTGCTGCTCGTCAATGTCGCCGACGGTGCCGGGCTCGCGTTCGCCCGCCGCGAGGTCGCGACGGTGCAGGCCGTGCTCGAGCACGTGATCGTGCTGGCCGAGGTGCAGACGCTCAAGGGCCGGCGGTTCGGGAACCTCGTGATCGCGGCATCCCGCCGGCCGCTGCCCACCGAATGGCTGCCGCGTCTGATGGCCGCCGGCCCGCACCCCGCCAAGGTCGCCGAGGGCCGCGAGGTCGACGAGTTCGCCCGCGGCGCCCGGGTCGCCACCGATGCCGATGCGACCCCGTCGCCCAAGCCCTCGGCGTCGCTCTTCACGCGGTGACGCGTCGCCCGCGTTCTTGCTCGTTCGTCGAACTCTCCCAGAGGGTGGGTGGATGCCACCGACCGGCGTGGCACCCCTGCCCGGGCGACGGCGGCAGGCACACTGGAACGAGCCGCTCCGGCGCTGTGAAGGGAGTCACACGTGAGCTACATCAGCGGGTACGACCCCGACACTCTCCGCGAGAAGGTGAGCCCCACGCAATGCCGCGATCGTCTTGAAGAGATCGGCGAGCAGCGCAGCCTTCCGGCGCTCCTCGAGCGCGTGTGGCTGCTGAAGGTGCTCGACCGTCCCGACGAGGCGCTAGCGGTCTCGGAGCAGTCCGTGCGCGTCGCGCGCATGGCCGGCACCCGCAAGGACCTGCTGCGCGCCCGCATCCTGCACGCGACGGTGCTGCAGGCGCTGGGCAAGTACCCGGCGGCCTGGCAGGAGCTCACGACGTGCGCCGAAGAGGCCGAGGGGCAGGGATGGGCCGGCATCGGCGCCTTCGCCCATCTGCACCGCGGCAAGGTGAACTACGACGACGGCGAGTTCGAGGCGGCGCGCAAGGACTTCAAGCGCGCGCTGTTCCTGCGCCAGGAGTCGGGGGCGACCGAGGACCAGCTCGAGTCCGTGCTGATGGCCATCGACGCCGCGGACCGGCGCCGGGCCGCGGCATCCGTCGCCAGCTGAGGGATGCCTCAGCCATGAGTGTCGGAGATATGTTCTAACCTCGCGCACATGTCGGATTCACATCGCGTGCGGCAGTGGGCCGAGGCCCTGATCGCCGCCCACCTCGACCCGTCGTGGACGTTCGGCTTCGACAACGCCAAGCGCCGCGCCGGTCTGTGCGACTACACGCACAAGCGCATCAGCGTGTCGCGCTACCTGTCGGCCAAGTACGACGACGACACCAACCACCAGACGCTCCTGCACGAGGTCGCGCACGCGCTGGCCGGTGCGCGCGCGGGGCACGGTCCGCGGTGGAAGGCGATCGCCCGCGACCTCGGCTACGTCGGCGGGACGACCCACCACGGCGAGACCGCGACCGAGCTCGCCCCGTGGATCGGGGTGTGCCCCGCCGGGCACACCGCGTACCGGCACCGCAGAGCCACGCGCCCCACGTCGTGCGCCAGGTGCGCGCGCACGTTCGACGAGCGGTACCTGTTCACCTGGACCCGTCGCGAGATCACTCCAGCCGCACGACTGGCGGCGCTCACACCGCGGTAGGCCGGAGTCCGCGTCAGTACGCGACGAAGGCGCCGTCGCGCAGGACGGGGACGACGGATGCCGCATCCACCGCCGCGGCGCCGAGCACCTCGTCGCGGGCGTCGCGGGCGAGCAGCTCCTGTCCCGAGCCGCTCGCGGTGAGCAGGTGCCGCAGCGCGCCGCGCAGTCCGCGGAACGCCTCGGCGGCGGCGGCCGCATCGGGCGAGGTGTGATCGATCCCGAGCACGCCGAGGGCGTCGACGATCGCGCCGGCGCCGAGCTGGTCCTCGACCGCGAAGCGCAACGACGCTCCCGCGTCGCGACCGGTGAGCTCGCCGCCCGCGATCACCGACACGGCGGTGCGGTCGCCGCGACGCCGCTGCACGTCGAGCACGGTCTCGGCGACGGCTCGCGCGTTGCGCAGGCATCCGAGCAGCACGGTGGCTCCCGCGGCGGCCGCGGCCTGCGCGATCGCGGCGCCGTTGATCGACACCGCATGCGCCGACGCGTCCAGCGGCACGCAGTCGCCTCGGGCGACGGCATCCGTCACCGTCGTCGAGAACCGCAGCACATCGACCACGACGACGATCTCGGCCGGCGCGAGTCTGGCGAGGCCTGCCGCGCCCCACTCGTGGCGGACCTGGTAGCGGTGCTGATCGAAGGGCGTCTCGGGCATCCGTCCAGCGTAGGCGCGAGAGGGCGCCGTCCGTCCTCAGCTGAGGTGTATCGCCCCGGATGCGCAGCGGTACGCAGATCCGACCCCGCACCTCGGCAATCGCCCTCGGATGAGGAGCCGCGATCGCGGCGCGGTGACACACTGAAGCATGCGGATCCTGCTGAAGTTCGTGATCGACTGCGACCCCGACGCGGCCTGGCGGGCGCTGCATTCGCCGCGGGCCGTCGCCGAGCTGTACGGCCCGCTGCTCGACCTGGAGCCGCTCGTGCCGTCCGGGCTGCCGACGAGCTGGAGCCCCGGCGACGACGTGCCGGTGCAGCTCGCCGCGTTCGGCAAGGTGCCGATGGGGCGGCAGCTGATCCACGCCGGCGAACGGTTCGTCGACGAGCCCGCCGGGCAGGTGCGCATCTTCCGCGACAGCGGCATCCCGCTCACCGGACCGCTGTCGAGCCTGGACGTGTGGGACCACCAGATGGCCGTCTCGCCCGCACCCGGCGAGCCCGGCAGGACGCTGTGGCGCGACCGGCTCGTCTTCGCCGGTCCGACGGCGGGGATCCTGTGGCCGGTGCTGTGGAGCGCATGGCAGTGGCGCGAAGCGCGCGTGAAGGCGCTCGCACCCGGCTGGGCTCACGAGCTCCCCGAGGCCGGTTCCGACCCCGCCGCCTGATCCCGCCGCCTGATCCCGCCGCCTCAGACCTGTGGGATCACCGTCAGCACGCGGGCGACGTACTCGAGCAGCTTCTCCATGTACATGCGGAGGAACTGCTCCGTCGCGGGCACGGTCACCTCGCCGCTTGGCTCGATGAGGCCGGGCGTGAAGTGGATGTACGCCTCGGGCGTGGTCATCTGACGGGCGTTGAGGAAGCTCAGCGTGCTGCGCAGCGACTGCTGCCCGACGGCGGTGCCGATCTGGCCCGCCGAGGCGCCGATCACGCCGACCGGCTTGTCGGACCACGCGTTCTGCCCCCAGGGCCGGCTGCCCCAGTCGATCGCGTTCTTGAGGGCGCCGGGGAGGGACCGGTTGTACTCCGGCGTGACGAACAGCAGGGCGTCCGCCGAGCGCACGGCCGCCTTGAAGTCGAGCGCGCTCTGCGGGTAGTCCGCATCGAGGTCGCGGTTGTAGAGCGGAAGGTCGGCGTACGAGATCTCGAAGAACTCGAGCTCGGGCGGCGCCAGCTTCTCCAGCGCAAGGGCGAGGCGGCGGTTGATGGACTCGCGCGACAGGCTGCCGATGATGACGCCGACGCGATAGGGCGGTTCGTGCTCAACGATCTCGATCTGCATGAGGCCAGCCTGCACCCGTGCCCGCCCGAACGCACCCCCTCGGTATCACTCGGGCCTGCGGCATCCTCTCCCCTGCATGGAGACCGCCACACAGGAGTCGTCCGCACGCACGCTCGTGCTGTGCCTGGACGGGACGGGCAGCGAGCCGGAGTCCGGCGTCACCAACGTCGCGCGGCTGTACGCGATGGCCGTCAAGGACGATCGGCAGCTCGTGTTCTACGACCCCGGCGTCGGCACGATGGGCGCGCGCGGCGCGGTCACGCCGTTCGGCGCCTGGCTCACTCGCACGGCGGGGCTCATCGTCGGCTACGGCATCCGCGACAACATCGCCGACGCGTACGTCTGGCTGATGAGCCAGTACCGCGCCGGCGACCGCATCATGCTGTTCGGCTTCAGCCGCGGCGCCTACACCGCGGTGGCGCTCGCGGGCGTGCTGCGCAGCGTCGGGCTGCTGCGCCCGGGCGCCGAGAACCTCGTCCCGTACGCGCTCAAGATGGCCCTCGCGCACGGCGATGAGAACAGAAGGGCGGTCCCCGCATCCTCTCCCGACTCCGCCGGCGCGCCGCCCGCAGCCTCGGGGCGCGCGGGCTCAGCCGCCGACAAGGCGTTCTGGCGCACCAGAGGGGACTTCGACCACGGGTTCGGCAACCCCGACTTCGAGCGGTTCGCCAAGCCGGTGACCTTCCTCGGCGTCTGGGACACCGTCAAGTCGGTCGGGTGGTTCAACCTGCGGGCGCGGTTCGAGCAGGTGCGCTGGCCGTTCACGCGCAACCTCGACGGCGTGCGGACCGGCCGGCTGGCGCTCGCACTCGACGAGAACCGCCGCGCGTTCACCGAGTACAGGTTCGGCGCCGACAGGCACGGCGTGCGGATCGTGGACGACCCGAAGCGCGACGCCCGCGAGATGTGGTTCGCCGGCGTCCACAGCGACATCGGTGGCACGTTCGAGGACGACCACGGGCTGTCGGACCTTTCGCTGGAATGGATGGCTGCCGAGGCGGCCGCCGCAGGCCTGCGGATCGACCCGAACGCGTACGACGAGCTGCTCGGCGTGACCGGTGGAGCGCCCGTGCCGTCCGAGCGGGCCGAAGGCCGCATCCACCGCCACCAGTGGTACTGGGCGATCGCGGGGCTCGGCTGGCGCCGACGTCATCCCGCGCGCGCGGACCACCTGCATCCGTCGGTGCAGCATCGCATCGACGTCACCGCGGCGAGCGCCGCGCCGTACCGGATCACGTGGGAGAAGTGACATGCCCGAGAGCGTCCAGTTCGCCGAGCCGTCCGATGAGCCGCGCACGCATGTGAGCCTGCGGCTGATCGCGCAGGATCCCGCGGTGAAGGGCGACGACGAGCGCATCCTCACCGCGAAGGTCAAGGTGCCGTGGTCGCGCATGGAGGACGGCCCGCGCGGTGCACGGCTGCATGTCGTCGACTTCGACACCGCGACCGGCGAGTACCTCAAGCATCCCGGCATCGCCGACGACGACGTGTTCGCCGACGCCGACGACGACGATCTGATCCGCGACAAGGCCTTCCACGCACAGCACGTCTACGCCACGGCGGCGCGCACCCTCGCGACGTTCGAGTCGGCGCTCGGACGCCGGCTGTCCTGGGGGTTCGGCGGTCACCACCTGTACCTCGTGCCGCACGCGTTCGCCGAGGCCAACGCGTTCTACTCGGGCGACGACCACGCCGTGCTCTTCGGGTACGTGCCGGCGACCGGGGACGGCGAGCGCGACGCCGTCTACACGTGCCTCAGCCACGACGTCGTGGTGCACGAGACGACGCATGCCGTGCTCGACGGGCTGCGCCATCGATTCCTCGAGCCGAGCCTTCCCGACCAGGCGGCCTTCCACGAGGGCTTCGCCGACATCGTCGCGCTGCTGTCGGTGTTCTCGATGCGCCCCGTGGTCGAGCAGGCGCTCGGCAAGGCGAGGCAGGACGGCCGCATCTCGCGCAGTCAGGTCGCGCCGGAACGGCTGCGGCGCAGCGTCCTGACCGGTGTCGCCGAGCAGATCGGCCGGGTGCTGACGCAAGGACGCGGCGCGCTGCGGCGCTCGGCGCTGCATCCGCCGCCCGCCGACTGGGCCGAGCGGCCGCAGTACGGCGAACCGCATCGCCGCGGCGAGGTGCTCGTCGCGATCGTGCTCGACGTGCTGATCGACATCTGGGCGAAGCGGCTCGAGGCGCTGTTCTCGCAGCCCGAGGGCACGCGGCGCGGCAAAGAGGTCACCGTCGATCGGGCCCGCGCCGCCGAGGAGGGCGTGAAGGCCGCATCCCAGCTGCTCACGATGCTGATCCGCGGCCTCGATTACCTGCCTCCGGTCGAGTTCGAGTTCTCGGACCTGCTCGATGCCGTGCTGCTCGCCGACGCCGAGGTGGTTCCCGACGACGACCTCGGGTACCGGCAGCTGCTGGTGGAGCGGTTCGGGGCGGCCGGCATCCATCGTCCTCGCGACCGCGTCGCTAACGTGCTCGACGCCGAGCTCGCGCCCCGCTACCTGGGGATCAACTACGCGGGACTGCGCAGCGACCGCGACGAGGTCTTCCGGTTCCTGTGGCAGAACGCACTGCGGCTGAACATCAACACCCGGTATTACACGGTCGTCGAATCGGTCCTGCCGACGCAGCGGATCGGCCCCGATGGCCTCATCGTGCCGGAGTCGGTCGCGACCTATGTGCAGATGGTCGACCTCACCGCCGGCGAGCTGCAGGAGGAGAGCGAGCTCGCGCTCCCCGACGGCGTCACGCGCGACACCCCGGTGCAGCTGTTCGGCGGCGGCACGCTCGTCTTCGACCAGTTCGGGCGGCTCAAGCTCCACATCTACAAGCGCATCGATGACTGGCGCCGCCAGCTGCGGCGCCTCGACTACCTCGACCGCACCGGGCGCCGCGACACGCGCAAGCGCCTGGGATTCTCGGAGGGCACCGCGCGCGGTCAGGCCTTCGCCGCCCTCCACAGCACCGAGCTCAGCTCCGGGGAGGCATGGTGAGCACTCCGATCCGCGTCCGCGTCCGCATGTACCAGGTCGGTTTCGGCGACTGCTTCCTGATCTCGGTCGAGTACGACGAGCCCCTGGCCGACGGCCGCGCCGAACGCCACCTGCTGATCGACTACGGCACGAGTCACTCGCCCCGCAAGGGCTTCGCGCGCGGGCGCATGGCCGAGGTCGCGGCGCTGATCGAGCAGCACACCCACGGCGAGCTCGATGTGCTCGCCGTCACGCACCGCCATCGCGATCACCTGCGCGGCTTCGAGGTCGACGCCGGCGCGGCGATCATGCGCAAGCTGGCGCCCAAGGTCGTGCTGCGCTCGTGGACCGAGGACCCGGCACTGGCGGTGGATGCCACCGGCCCGGGAGGCGGGGCTGCCCTGGCCGGCGCAGCCGCCGCCGGTGCGGCCTCGGCCGACGGGGCTGCGGCTGCAGCGGCCGCGGACGGCGCCGTGGGAGCGGCATCCACCGCTTATGCACAGTCGCTGGCTCGCACGCAGGGCCACACCGCACGCCTGGCCGGGCTCGTCGGGCTCGACGACGACGTGCGGGCCGCCGCCGAGGATCAGCTGAAGAACGCGGAGGCGGTCGCGCTGCTCGACGAGCTCTCGAAGGACGGCCGCGGCCGCTACTTGTATGCGGGCGCGGACGCCGGGCTCGCCGAGCTGATCCCGGGGCTCACCACGACGGTGCTGGGACCGCCGACAGTGGACCAGGACGAGCGGGTCGCGAAGCAGGCGGCCGACGACAAGGAGTACTGGCTCGCGGCGCTGGACGCCTCCCTCGCCCTGACATCGGCGACACCCGAGGTCGAGCTGGACGGCGACGCCCGTGCGGCGATGCCGGTCGGGCCGGGACCGGTGCGCTGGCTCGTCGAGCACCTGCAGAGCCAGCGGACGCACTCGATGCTGCGCCTCGTGCGCAATCTCGACGACGCGCTCAACAACACCAGCCTGCTGCTGCTGTTCGAGTTCGAGAAGCTGAAGCTGCTGTTCCCCGGCGATGCGCAGATCGAGAACTGGCAGTACACGCTCGACCGCCTCGACGATGAGCCCGCCCTCCGAGACCGCCTCGCCACTGTCGACCTGTACAAGGTGGGGCATCACGGCAGCCGCAACGCGACGCCGCGGTCGTTGTGGGGGCTGTGGAAGGAGCGCTCCGACGACCTGCCGAAGCTCACCGCGCTGATGTCGACCCGCCGTGACGTGCACGGCGACGCCATCGACACCGCCGTGCCGCAGGACCAGCTCGTCATGGCGCTGCACGAGGTCGCAGACGTCTACTCGACCGACGAGCCCGTGAGCAGCGAGGCGTTCGTCGAGCTCGTGGCAGAGGTCGGCGTCGGCGGGCCGTTCCGCCCGGTGCCGCCCCCCGGTCGTTGAGCGAGCGCAGCGAGACGAATCGCCGCGAGCCGCCCATCGGATCCGGCCGCCCCGCAACAGATGCGGAGCGGCCGGGTACTCGAGAGCGTCTCGCCGCGTTTCGACTTCGCTCCTTCGTCGCTCCGCGGGGCGCCCGGGTGGCGGGCGCGCGGGGCTCAGTCCGCGAGCGCCTCGACCGGGGCGACGCGGGTGGCCAGACGCGTCGGGACGACGGCGGCGACGAGGGTCAGCACAGCGGTCGCTGCCACGATGATGGCGACGGGAAGCCACGGCACGGCCGGGGCCACGAACGTCGGAGCCGACCACGACGGCGGTACCGCCACCGAACCCAGGAGCGACTGCGCGCCGGCCCAGCCGTAGGCGATGCCGAGCACGAGGCCGGTCGCCGTCGCGGCGATCGTGATGTGCGCGGCCTCCAGCAGCACCATGCGGCGCACCTGACCGGTCGACACCCCGAGCGCGCGCAGCAGGCCGAGTTCGCGCTGACGCTGCACCACGCCGATCGTGAGCAGGTTGACCAGCCCCACGGCGGCGATGACCGCCGCGACCGCGACGAGCCCCATCATGATGGCCGCGAACGTGTCGATCAGCGTCGTCATCTCCACCGGAGCCTCGCCGTCGCCCGACGCGATCATCACCGCCTTCACGGTCTCCAGCGCAACGGCGAACATGGTCACGAGGGTCACGCCCATCACCACGCCGATCGCCATGCGGCTCGAGCGCTCCGGGTAGCGCAGTGCGTTCTCGGCAGCGAGACGCGCCGTCGCCGAGCCGCCGAACAGTCGTCCGACGAGGCGAAGCACGGGCGGCATCACGAGCGTCGCGCCGAGCGCGAGGCCCGTGAACGAGAACACTCCCCCGAAGAACGCCACGATCACGCCGAGCGGCGACAGCAGCCCGAGCGCGATGCCGCCGGCCAGCAGCGCCGCGCCGACGAGGAAGAGCGTGATCGCCACGCCGTTGCGCGCGCCGCGACGCGTGAACGCGTCGTGCGACGCCTCGACCGACCCCCCGAGCGCCTGCAGCGGCGTCACCGTCAGCACTCGGCGCGAGCCCGCCCATGCGGCGGCCCACGTGGTGAGCGCCACCACGACGGCCGGGATCACCAGCACGGGCTGCAGCACGGCGTAGTCGACGTCCTCGAGTCCCAGCGCCGATGTGGCCAGCACGACGCCCGCCCACGAGAGCAGTGTGCCGCCCACGAGCCCGACCCCCGCACCGATGACGCCGACGACGAGCCCCTGCCGGGCGACCTCCTCACGCTGCGACCGCGCCGATGCGCCGATCAGTCGCAGCAGCGCGATGCGGCGCGTGCGACCGGCGATGACTGTCGCGAACGTGTTGGCCGTCACGATCGACGCGACGTACACCGCGACGCCGATCAGCAGGAAGCTCATGATCACGAGCACGACCGCGAGGGTGCCGCTGTCGCCGATGTACGGGTTCGCCTTCAGCATCGCCGCGATGAATCCGGTCGCGCTCAGCAGGATCGCACCGAACGCGCTCGAGATGGCCGCGACCAGGATGCTCCCGCCCATGCCGCGCTCGCGCAGCCACGACAGCGGCGCGCTGCGCTGGTGGCCAGTGGATGCCGCAGCCGGCGGCATCCCGGTCCCCCGCGTCTCGACGACGGCGGTCATGATGCCACCTGCGCGACCGGGACGGCCGTGGCCGGAACGGCCGACGCGGCCGTGCCGAGCTCTGACGCGAGCATGTAGGCCGAGATCTCTTCTGCGCTCTGCCGCGGCTTGTCGGCGACGATGCGGCCGTCGCCGAGGAACAGCACCCGGTCGGCGTGCGAGGCGGCGACGGGGTCGTGGGTCACCATCGCGATCGACTGGCCGTGCTCGCGCGTGGCCGCAGCGAGGAGAGCGAGCACCTCGCGGCCCGAGCGCGAGTCGAGGTTGCCGGTCGGCTCGTCGGCGAACACCAGATCGGGGGCCGTGGCCAAGGCGCGCGCGATCGCGACGCGCTGCTGCTGGCCGCCCGACAGCTGATGCGGACGGTGGTTCAGGCGCGTGGCGAGCCCGAGACGCTCGACGAGGCCGTCGATGCGGGCCTTCTCCAGCGCGGTCGGCCGACGCCCGTCGAGGTCGAACGGCAGCATGATGTTGCCGAGCGCGTCGAGCGTGGGCACGAGGTTGAACGCCTGGAACACGAAGCCGACGCGGCGTCGCCGCAGGATCGTGAGCTCGAGGTCCGAGAGGCCGGTGATGTCGGTGTCGCCGATCCATGCCCGCCCCGAGGTCGGAGCGTCGAGCCCCGCCATGATGTGCATGAGGGTCGACTTGCCCGAGCCCGATGGCCCCATGATCGCGGTGAACTCGCCACGGCGGATGCCGACGCTCACCCCGTCGAGCGCGTGGACGGCGCTCTCGCCGGCGCCGTAGGTCTTGGTGAGCTGCTGCACCCGGGCGGCGAGGCCCAGGTCGGTCGATGAGAGTTCCATGCCTACGACGGTATGGACGACCCGGGCCCCTCCGCGTCGGCCGGGAGAGGCATCCCGCTACATCGCGAGGATGATCCGCTCACCCACCCCGCTCGTTGAGCGGAGCGAGGAACGAGCGAAGACGAAACGCCGCGAGCCGCTGTCGGGAACCCGGCCCATCGCGTACGTCGCGAAAGGGTCACGTCCGATGGGCGGCTCGCGGCGTTTCGTCTCGCTCCGCTCGCTCAACGACCGGCGGCTGCGACGCCCTGGTGCAGCGCCTCGTGCTCGTGGGGCAGCAGCTGCTCGTCGCCGCGGAACTCGTACGGCGTACCGGTCCCGGTCTCGATGAGGGCCTTGAGGCTGTGGTTCACGAACATGCTCCACGCGTTCGCGCAGGTCTCGTAGCAGGGCACGTCGGTCGCGAGTCCCTCGTGCGTGAACACGACGGTGGCCCCCTCGCCGGCCGGCGCGATCTCGAACCGCACTGTCGTGCCGTTCCATTCCTGGTGGTCGTCGACGAAGTCGAGATAGCTGCCGGTCACGAGCCACTCGACCAGGCGGCCGGGTTCCAGTGCCACGACACGGAAGCCGCTGTAGTGCAGCCCGGGCACGACGTAGACGAACTCGCCATCGACTGCCGTCGTCGTGCCGGTGGTGCGCCCCCACCAGGCGGAGACGTCGTTGATCGCGTCGAAAGCCTGTTGCGGCGAGCCCGAGACGGTGATCGTGGTGGTGTAGTCCTCCGACATGACGTACTCCTTCGATAACTGACTTGCGTGATGAAAGTGAGCGTAGACCCGCTCGCTTTCATCACGCAAGCACCGTTTCACGACTCCGGAGACGCCGCCTCATCCGAGGTCAGCAGGATCGCGTTCCCGTCGGGGTCCTCGACGATCGCCGCGTAGGGCCCGAACGTCTGTGTGGGCGGCATCCGCCCGACATAACCGGCCGCGATGAGCTCGTTCCAGCGGCTGTCGACGACGGCATCCTCACCCACATAGAACTCGAGCATCTGCGAGTAGCCGCGCCCTTCGGGGCGCGACCACGTCGGGTCGTACCTCGACGCGAAGTCCGACGTGAGCAGCAGCGTCACCCCGCTGCCCATCCGATGCCCGACGACGGGGCGTCCGCCCGGCACGACGTCGGGGATCGCGAGTCCCAGCCGCTGGTAGAAGCGCACGGATGCCTCCAGGTCGGCGACTTCGAGGACGACCATGCTCAGCTGAAGTTCCATGCGCCGATCCTGGCGCATGCCGCCGACACGCGGCTAGGCGAGGTCGTGCTCGAACGCGAACACCACCAGCTGCACGCGGTCACGCAGTCCCAGCTTGGTGAGGATGCGGCTGATGTGCGTCTTGACCGTCGCCTCCGAGAGGAACTCGCGCGCGGCGATCTCGGCGTTGGACAGTCCTCTCGCGGCCAGCGCGAAGATCTCGCGCTCCCGCTCGGTGAGTTCGAGGTAGGCGGCCGGCACCGGTCGGGCGACGGCATCCGAGAATCTCTCGAACAGCTCGCGAGTGGCGGATGCCGCGATCACGGCCGATCCGGAGTGCACGGTGCGGATCGCCGCGAGCAGGAACTCGGGGTCGGCGTCCTTCAGCAGGAACCCGCTCGCACCCTGCCGGATCGCCCGCGCCGCGGCCTCGTCGAGGTCGAAAGTGGTGAGCATCACGATGCGCGGCGACGGTGTCCCCTCCGCGCGCGGATCGGTGAGCAGCTCGGCCGTCGCTGCGAGACCGTCCATCACAGGCATGCGGATGTCCATGAGCACGACGTCGGGCGCGGTCGCCCTGACCATCGCGACGCCCTCGCGCCCGTCCGAGGCCTCGCCCACGACCTCGAGGTCGGGCTGCGAGTCGACGAGCATGCGGATGCCGGCGCGGAACAGTGCCTGGTCGTCGACGAGCGCGACGCGGATCATGCGGGTCCTCCGATCGGGATGACGGCGAGGACGACGAAGTCGCCGCCCTCGGCTCCCGCGTCCAGGCGCCCGCCGGCCAGCTGCGCGCGCTCGCGCATGCCGATGATCCCGTGTCCCGGCGACTCGCCGCGAGCCGTCGTGGAACGGAGGGGATTGCGCACCGACAGCTCGACGCGGGCGGGGAGCCAGGAGAGGCGGACGTCGACGGCGCCGCCGGGGGCGCCGTGGCGGAGGGCGTTCGTCAGCGCCTCCTGCAGGATGCGGTAGACCGCGAGCTGCACGGCCGCCGGCGGTGCGCCGGGCGGCACCGGGTCGACATCGACCCGCAGCGGGACGCCCGCCGCGCGCACCTGGGCGTAGACCTCTTCGAGGTCGGCGATGGTCGGCTGGGGCCCGTCGCCCTGCCGGTGCCGCAGCTGGCCGAGGAGCAGCCGCACGTCGGCGAGCGCCGACCGCGCCGTGGTCGAGATCGTCGCGAGCGCCTCGGTCGCGACGGCGGGATCCGACGATGCCGCGTAGCGCGCGCCATCGGCCTGGGCGATCACGACCGCGAGGGAATGGGCCACGACATCGTGCATGTCGCGGGCGATGCGCACGCGCTCCTGCTCGGCTGCCGTCTCTTCCTCGGCGCGGTGCTGCGCCTCGCGGTTCTCGCGCGCCCGCACAGCGGTGCGCACCAGCGCGCCCGTCGTCCACGACAGTCCCAGTGCGAACGCGGCAGCCACCAGCAGCACGAGCGCCAGCGGCAGCGTCTGCCACGTCAGCCCGCCGCCCGCGAAGGACGGGCCTGCGAACAGGTAGACGGTGATCACCAGCGCGCCGATGAGCGTCGACGCGAACCCGACCCAGTAGACGACGCGCGACCCGTACGCGGCTGTCGCGTACAGCACGCCGAAGATCGCGATGTCGCTGAAGCTCGGCGGCCGGCCCAGTCCCATCTGCACGAGCGCCCCGGCCCACGCCAGCCCGAGCGCGAGGGGCGGCGACAGCCGGCGCAGCGCCAGCGCGGACGAGAACAGCGCGGCGATGAGGCCGCCGAACAGCAGCTGGCCCACCGAGGCGAGGTGGTACTCCACCCCGAACGCACCGACGACGAGGACCGATTCGATGGGCCACGCGATCAGGAAGAAGACCAGGGCGATCGAGACGTCGACGACGAGCTGGTACGTCTTCAGTCGGCGGAACACCGTCTCACGGTACGGGAGGAACGGGTGACCCGGCATCCGTCGCGCGCTGTAATCGCCGGGATGCGGCATCCCTCGTCCGATGTATGCACCACGGCGGCCGGGGCCACGGAAAGGTCTGCTGGGCCGACCATTGCGCCGCACCCGGCGAGGCTTTACTGTCGCGTCACAGGCCGAAACCGACGGGAAACGTCGAGTCGACAGGATCGGGGAAGCAGGGGTGCTCCTCCGGTCGGACCCCGTCGGTCCTCCACCCGAGGGACCGGAGCGAGCACCTGCCCGCCCAGGAACGGAGAGACGAATGACGACGGTACGCGCTGCGATCTCGCAGACCACCTGGACGGGCGACAAGCAGTCGATGCTCGACAAGCACGAGGGCTTCGCGAGGGATGCCGCGGCCCAGGGGGCGCAGGTGGTGTGCTTCCAGGAGCTGTTCTACGGCCCGTACTTCGGGATCACGCAGGACAAGAAGTACTACCGCTTCGCGGAGCCGGCGGACGGGCCGATCGTGCAGCGGTTCGCAGCCCTCGCGAAGGAGCTCGGGACCGTCATGGTGCTGCCGATCTACGAAGAGGCCGAGACCGGCGTCTACTACAACACCGCCGTGCTGGTCGATGCCGACGGCACCGTCCTCGGCAAGTACCGCAAGCACCACCTGCCGCACCTCGACCGGTTCTGGGAGAAGTTCTACTTCCGTCCGGGCAACCTCGGCTACCCCGTCTTCGAGACCGCCGTCGGGAGGGTCGGCATGTACATCTGCTACGACCGGCACTTCCCCGAAGGATGGCGCGAACTGGGCCTGAACGACGCGCACATCGTCTTCAACCCGAACGCCACCAAGCCCGGGCTGTCGAACCGGCTGTGGGAGGTCGAGGGCCCGGCTGCCGCCGTCGCCAACGGCTACTTCGTGCTGCAGCCCAACCGCGTCGGCCGCGAGGACAACGAGTACGGCGACCTCGCCGTCGACTTCTACGGCACGAGCCAGGTGATCGACCCGCGCGGGAACTTCGTGGGCGAGCGCGGGTCGGGCGAGCACGAGGAGCTGCTGGTGCGCGACCTCGACCTCGACATGGTGCGCGAGATGCGCGACGACTGGCAGTTCTACCGCGACCGCCGACCCGACTCGTACACGAAGATCGCGCAGGCGTAGAGGGGGCGGGACATGGCAACGACACTCATCACCGGCGGCACCGTCGTCTCGGCGACCGGCCGTGGCGAGGCCGACGTGCTCATCGACGGCGAGACCATCGCGGCCGTGCTGGCGCCCGGCTCGCAGCTTCTCGGAACGGGTGTCGCGGCATCCGTCGACACCGTCATCGACGCCACCGGAAAGTACGTGATCCCCGGCGGGATCGACGCGCACACGCACATGCAGCTGCCGTTCGGCGGCACCGAGGCCTCCGACACGTTCGAGACCGGCACGCGGGCCGCCGCGTGGGGCGGAACCACCTCGATCATCGACTTCGCGGTGCAGCGCTACGGCGAGCGCGTGCAGGACGGACTGGCCGCCTGGCACGAGAAGGCCGCCGGCAACTGCGCGATCGACTACGGGTTCCACCAGATCGTGGGCGGGGTCGACGACGACTCGCTGCAGGCGATGCGCGGGCTCGTCGACGAGGGCATCACGAGCTTCAAGCTGTTCATGGCCTACCCCGGCGTCTTCTACTCCGACGACGCGCAGGTGCTGAGGGCGATGCAGGTGTCGCAGGAGACGGGCCTGCTCACGATGATGCATGCCGAGAACGGCCCGGCGATCGACGTGCTGGCGGCGCAGCTGGCGGATGCCGGCAAGAAGGCGCCGTACTACCACGGCATCGCCCGCGCGTGGCAGATGGAGGAGGAGGCCACGCACCGCGCGATCATGCTGGCCAATCTCACCGGCGCACCGCTGTACGTCGTGCACGTCTCGGCCAAGCAGGCCGTGGACCAGCTCGCGTGGGCCCGCGATCAGGGCTGGAACGTGTTCGGCGAGACGTGTCCGCAGTACCTGTATCTGTCGCTGGAGGAGCAGCTCGGCGGGTTCAGCGAGGAGTGGGGCCAGTTCGAGGGCGCCAAGTGGGTGTGCTCCACGCCGCTGCGCTCGCGGCAGGAGGGCCACCAGCACCACATGTGGCAGGCGCTGCGCACCAACGACATCCAGATGGTGTCGACCGACCACTGCCCGTTCTGCATGAAGGGCCAGAAGGACCTCGGACAGGGCGACTTCCGCGCGATCCCGAACGGCATCGGCTCGGTCGAGCATCGCATGGACCTCATGTACCAGGGCGTCGTGACCGGCAAGATCACGCTGGAGCGCTGGGTCGAGCTCACGAGCACGACCCCGGCGAGGATGTTCGGGCTCTACGGCCGCAAGGGCGTCATCCAGCCGGGGGCCGACGGCGACGTCGTCGTGTACGACCCGAACGGGCACACGTCGATCGGCGTGGGAAAGACCCACCACATGAACATGGACCACTCCGCGTGGGAGGGGTACGAGATCGACGGGCACGTCGACACCGTCATCTCGCGCGGGAAGGTGGTCGTCGACGGCGGCGAGTACCTCGGCGCGAAGGGCGACGGCCGGTTCCTCAAGCGCGGTCTGTCGCAGTACCTCATCTGACCGTCCGCGATCGAAAGGAGCCGGCATGGATTTCGGCGTCGTCCTGCAGACCAATCCGCCCGCGGCCCGCACCGTGCAGCTCGCCACGCTGGCCGAGGCGCATGGGTTCAGCCACGTGTGGACCTTCGACTCGCACCTGCTGTGGGAGGAGCCGTACGTCATCCACTCGGCCATCCTGGGCGCCACCAACCGGGTGGTCGTCGGCCCGTTCGTGACGAACCCGGCGACGCGGGACTGGACGGTCACGGCATCCGTCTTCGCCACGCTCAACGAGATGTACGGCAATCGCACGATCTGCGGCATCGGCCGCGGCGACTCCGCGGTGCGGGTCACCAACGGCGCGCCGGTGACGATGGCCGAGCTGCGCGAGTCGATCCACGTCATCCGCGAGCTCGCCAACTCGCGGGCCGTGGACTACAAGGGGTCGACGCTGCGGTTCCCCTGGAGCCGCGGCTCGGAGCTCGACGTGTGGGTCGCCGCATACGGTCCGATGGCGCTGAAGCTCACCGGCGAGGTCGCCGACGGCTACATCCTGCAGCTCGCGGACCTCGACATCGCGGCCTGGATGATCAAGACGGTGAAGGACGCCGCGGCCGCCGCCGGGCGCGATCCCGACGCCCTCGCGATCTGCGTCGCCGCACCGATGTACATCGGCGACGACTGGGCGCACATGCGGGATCAGTGCCGCTGGTTCGGCGGAATGGTCGGCAACCACGTGGCCGACATCGTCGCGAAGTACGGCCATCACGGCGAGGGCGTCCCGGAGTCGCTGACCGACTACATCGAACGCCGCAGCGGCTACGACTACAACACGCACGGCAGCGCCGACAACGACCACGTCGACTTCGTGCCCGACGACATCGTGGATCGCTTCTGCGTCCTGGGGACGGCATCCGATCACATCGCCAAGCTCGAGGCGCTGCGCGACCTCGGCGTGACGCAGTTCGCCGGCTACCTGCAGCACGACAACAAGGAAGAGACGCTGCGCGTCTACGGCGAGACGGTGATCCCCGCCCTGCAGACCCACCTGACGGCGAAGGCCTGACCCGGTGACGGCGGCGCGCGCATGAGGGCGGTCGGCTGGTCGGCGAGGCGGCAGGGCGAGCTCCGCGGCTGGGTCGCGGCGGCCTGGGGCGCGCTCGGCGTGCTGACGGTGCTCGCACTGTGGGAGCTGTACAAGTTCCTGGGTCCGGCGGAGGGCGTCGTGATCGGCGCCGTGCCGGGTCAGGCCGGAACGGGCGTCATGCTCCTGCCGCGCACCCATGACCGCGCCATGCCGCACGTGTGGGACATGGTGGCACGGCTGTTCGCCCCGACGAGCGGCGGCGCCACCCCGCCGCTGTGGGTGTCGGTCGCCGGCGCCGCGCTCGTGACCCTCGGGATCGCCGCCATCGGCTGGCTCATCGGCGTGATCGTCGGCGCGGCGCTCGGACTCGTCATGCAGCGCTGGCAGCTGCTGGAATGGGGCCTGCTCCCCTGGATCGTCGTCAGCCAGATCGTGCCCCTCATCGCCTTCGCGCCCGTCGTCAACGCGATCGGCAATCAGATCGACCGCGGCGGCGGCACGTGGCCGCAATGGCTGTCGGTCGCGGTGATCGCGTCGTACCTCGCCTTCTTCCCGGTGGCGATCGGCATGCTGCGCGGACTCGCCTCGCCCGACCGCATCCATCTCGACCTCATGCGCAGCTACGCCGCCGGCTACTGGCCGACCCTGGTGCGGCTGCGCCTGCCCGCCGCGGTGCCGCACCTGCTGCCCGCGCTGCGGCTCGCGGCGGCCAACGCCGTGCTCGGCGCGGTGGTCGCCGAGGTGTCCATCGGCATGCGCGGCGGCATCGGGCGCATGCTCATCCAGCTCGCCGGCCAGGCCTCGAGCGATCCTGCCGCGCCCTGGGGGCCGACGTTCGGCTCGATCGCGCTCGGGCTCATCGCCGCCGGCTCCGTCGCCCTGATCGGGCTCGGGCTGGCCAACTACCGCAGAGGAGAGGCGGCATGATGCCGGGCACCCCCGATCAGAGCGAGCGCACGGATGCCGCCACCCCGGCCGCTCCCGTCGTCCCGGCCGTGCGCGGCGCGGGCGTGAGCAAGGTCTTCACGACGAAGACCGGCGACGTGGCCGCGCTCCAGGAGGTCGACCTCGAGGTCGCGGACGGCGAGTTCGTGGCCCTCATCGGGCCATCGGGATGCGGCAAGTCGACGCTGCTGCGCCTGATCGCCGATCTCGATCAGGCGAGCGCGGGCACGCTGGAGATCTTCGGCAAACCCGCCAAGCGCGCCCGCGCCGACCAGGACTACGGCATCGCGTTCCAGCAGGCGGGCCTGCTCCCCTGGCGCACCGTGGGTGCGAACATGGCACTCCCGCTCGAGCTGCACGGCACCGGCAAGGCGGAGCGAGCGACCCGCGTGGCCGAGCTGGCCGAACTGGTCGGCCTCACCGACTTCGTCGATCGATATCCCGACCAGCTGTCGGGTGGCATGCAGCAGCGCGTCGCGATCGCCCGTGCGCTGGCGGCACGACCCAAGCTGCTGCTCATGGACGAGCCGTTCGGCGCGCTCGACGAGATGACGCGGGAGCGGCTGCAGGGCGAGCTCACCCGCATCGCCGCCGAGACGGCGGCGGCCGTCGTGTTCGTGACGCACTCGATCCCCGAGGCGGTGTTCCTGTCGGACCGCGTGGTCGTGATGAGCCCCCGACCGGGGCGCATCACCGAGGTCATCGACGTCGGCCTCGGCGCCGACCGGTCCGAGGCGCTGCGCGAGTCCCCGGAGTTCTTCGACCGCGTCACCGCGGTGCGCGAAGCCCTGCACGGCACGCCCGTCACGAGGGCGAGCGAGTCATGACCGTCCCTACGACGAGCACGCTCCCCGGCCCGAGCCGGCCCGCCGCCCGCGCGGCACCCGGCGAGCGCCGGCTGCCCGGGTGGCTGCGTTGGGTCGCGCCCGTCGTGGTCGGCGCGCTCATCGTCGTCCTGTGGTGGTTCTGGGTCGATGTGCTCGGCACCGCACCGCGCATGCTGCCGAGCCCGTTCGCGATCCTCGAGGAGTTCGTCCGGCGGTGGCCGATCATCGCACAGGACATGACGATCACCGCCACCAATGCCCTCGTCGGTCTCGTGATCGGATCGCTCATCGCGGTGCTGTTCGCCGGGCTCGCCGCCGCGGCGCGGCCGATCGACGGCATGCTCGCGCCGCTGGTGGCCGCCCTCGCCGTCATCCCGATCGTCGCGATCACGCCGATCCTCAACACGATGTTCGGCGCGTCGAGCCAGTTCGGACGACAGGCGGTGGCCACCATCGCGGCGTTCATCCCGGTGTTCGTCAACGTGCTGCGCGGCCTCCGCCAGACCCGGCCCGTGCACCGCGATGTGCTGCGCGCCTCGGCGGCATCGGGCTGGCAGACCTTCCGCTTCCTGACGCTGCCGACCGCGCTCCCGTACCTGCTGACGGGTCTGCGCATCGCGAGCTCACTGGCCGTCATCGCCGCGCTCGTCGCCGAGTACTTCGGCGGACCCGCCGACGGCATCGGCACCGCCATCGCCACCTATGCCAAATCCGGCCGAGCCGCACTCGCGTGGGCGTACGTGCTCGGCGGCATCATCATCGGCCTCGTCTTCTACCTCGTGACCTCGCTCCTGGAGCGACTGGCCACCCGGCGATCCCAGATCTGACGCGACCGGTCGACCGGGCACGCGTGAGGAACAGCATCACACCGACCTCCAGGGGAAAAGCAGCACCACACGAAAGGAACGCAATGACACAGCAGCATTCGCGCGGCCCGGGCATGCGCCGGGGCCTTCTCGCGGCATCCATGTTCACCGTCGCGGCCCTCGCACTCGCCGCCTGTTCCGGATCGCCCGACACGTCCGGCACCGGGGGCGGCAGCGACGACTTCGAGCCCCTCACGTCCCTCAAGCTGCAGCTGCAGTGGCTGCCGCAGGCCCAGTTCGCCGGCTACTACGTCGCGCAGGAGAAGGGCTACTTCGCAGAGGAGGGCTTCGACGACGTCGAGATCATCCCCTCGGGCGGCGACATCGTGCCGCAGGACGCCCTCGTCGACGGCGACGTCGACTTCGCGATCGCCTGGGTGCCCAAGGTGCTCGGCACGCTGGAGGCCACCGGCGTCGAGCTGACCGACATCGCGCAGGTGTTCCAGAAGTCCGGCACCCTGCAGGTGTCGTGGAAGGGCGACGGCATCACTTCGGTCTCGGACTTCGAGGGCAAGCGCATCGGCTCGTGGGGCTTCGGCAACGAGTGGGAGATCTTCGCCGCGATGGCAGCCGAAGGCCTCGACTCCACCACCGTCTCGATCACCACGCAGGACTTCTCGATGAACGCGCTGCTGGACCGCGACGTCGACGCCGCGCAGGCGATGACGTACAACGAGTGGGCGCAGATCCTCGAGGTGAAGAACCCCGACACCGGCGCGCTGTATCAGCCCGAGGACTTCGACGTCGTCTCGTACGAGGACACCGAGGGCGCCATGCTGCAGGACGCGGTGTGGGCCGACACCGAGCGGCTGAAGAACGACCCGGCGTACGCCGACGCGGCCGTGCGGTTCCTCAAGGCCATCACGAAGGGCTGGGTCTACGCGCGTGACAACGCGGAGGAGTCGGCGTCGATCGTCTACGACATCGCCTCGACCGCCGAGGCCGCCTTCCCGGTCGGCCCGGTGCACCAGCAGTGGATGATGAACGAGGTCAACAAGCTCATCTGGACCGGGGCCGACTTCGGTCTCGTCGACAAGGCCGCCTGGGACAAGACCGTCGACGGTGCCCTCTCGGCCAAGAACCAGGACGACCTCGAGCTCATCACTCAGAAGCCCGCCGACAGCGCGTACTCGAACGAGTACATCCAGAAGGCGCTCGACGAGCTGAAGGACGAGGGGGTCGAGGTGAGCGGCGAGTACACGCCGATCGACGTCGTCCTCACCGAGGGCGGGCAGTAGCCGACCGCGTTTCGTCTCGCTTCGCCCGCTCGACGACCGGTGGTCCGGTCGTTGAGCGGGCGGGGCGGCCCTTGACCCGACGACGCAGAACGGGGAACGTTGCGACATGACCGAAGACCTCGACGCCCTCGCGAAGAAGCTCGACCGCGAGCACGTGTTCCACTCCTGGTCGGCGCAGGCCGGGCTCGACCTCCCCGTCATCGCCGGCGGGTCGGGAACCGTGGTGTGGGACCACGCCGGCCACCGCATGCTCGACTTCTCCAGCCAGCTGGTGAACGTCAACATCGGGCACCAGCATCCCGCCGTCGTCGAGGCGATCCGCGCGCAGGCGGCCGAGCTCGCGACCATCGGCCCCGCGACCGCGAACCTCACTCGCGGGCAGGCCGCGGAGCGCATCCTGTCGCACGCGCCCGAGGGCTTCAACAAGGTCTTCTTCACCAACGGCGGCGCCGACGCGATCGAGAACGCGATCCGCATGGCGAGGCTCCACACCGGCCGCGACACGATCCTGTCGACCTACCGCTCGTACCACGGCAACACCGGGGCGGCCATCGTCGCGACCGGCGACTGGCGGCGTATGCCGAACCAGTTCGCCCGCGGGCACGTGCACTTCTTCGGCCCGTACCTGTACCGCACCGAGTTCTGGGCGACGACGCCCGAAGAGGAGTGCGCACGCGCGCTGCACCACCTCGAGCGCGTCATCCAGTCCGAGGGCCCCGCGACGATCGCGGCGCTGCTGCTGGAGTCGATCCCCGGCACCGCGGGGGTCATCGTCCCGCCGCCCGGCTACCTCGCCGGAGTCCGGGCTCTTGCCGACAAGTACGGTCTGCTGCTGATCCTCGACGAGGTGATGGCGGGCTTCGGGCGCACCGGCCGCTGGTTCGCGTTCGACGGCCATGACGTCGTGCCGGATCTCATCACCTTCGCCAAGGGCGTGAACTCCGGCTACGTGCCCGTCGGCGGCGTGATCATCTCGGCGCCGATCGCGGCGACCTTCGACGACCGCGTCTTCCCAGGCGGGCTCACGTACTCCGGTCATCCGCTGGCCGCGGCATCCATCGTCGCCGCGCTCGATGCGATGCAGAGCGAGGGGATCGTCGAGAACGCCCGTCGTGTGGGAGCGGATGCCATCGGCCCGGGCCTGCGGGAGCTCGAGGCGCGGCATCCGCTCATCGGCGAGGTGCGTGGCGAGGGCGTCTTCTGGGCGCTCGAGCTCGTCGCCGACCGCGAGACGCGCGAGCCCGTCGGCGCCGACGTGGTCGGCCGGCTCAAGAAGGAGCTCGTCAGCCGGGGGCTGCTGCCCTTCACTGCCGACAACCGCATCCACGTCGTCCCGCCCTGCGTCGTCACCGACGCGGAGGTGGAACAGGCCATGGCGATCTACGATGAAGCCCTGACGAGCGTCGAAGGCGACCTCTTCTGACGCGTGCATTCCGCCTCACGAGGGCGGTTCCGAAGGAGGAACACGAATGACCGACACCATCGACCGCACCGAGACCGCGGTCCTGGATCACTGGGTGAACGGCGCGCCGTGGGCCGGGGCATCCGTTCGCTCCGGGCAGGTGTTCGATCCCGCCCTGGGCACCGTGCAGAAGCACGTGCGATTCGCGACGACGGAGGACGTCGGCGCTGTCGTGGATGCCGCCTCGGCCGCGTGGGCGCAGTGGCGCGACGCGTCGATCGCGAAGCGCCAGTCCGTGCTGTTCGCGTTCCGCGAGCTGCTCAACGAGCGCAAGGAGGAGCTCGCCGAGATCCTCACCGCCGAGCACGGCAAGGTGCTCTCGGACGCCCGTGGCGAGATCGCCCGCGGCATGGAGGTCGTCGAGTTCGCGTGCGGCGTCGGCCACCTCACCAAGGGCGCCTACTCCGAGAACGTCTCGACCGGCATCGACGTCTACACGCTGCGGCAGTCGCTGGGCGTCGTAGGCATCATCAGCCCTTTCAACTTCCCGGCCATGGTGCCGCTGTGGTTCTTCTCGATCGCCCTCGCCGCCGGCAACGCGGTCGTGCTGAAACCCTCCGAGAAGGACCCGACGGCGGCCAACTGGCTCGCCGGCCTGCTCACCGAGGCCGGGCTCCCCGACGGCGTCTTCAACGTCGTGCACGGCGACAAAGAGGCGGTGGACGCGCTCCTGGACCACCCCGATGTGCGCGCGATCTCGTTCGTCGGCTCCACGCCGATCGCCAAGTACGTGTACGAGAAGGCCACGAGCGCGGGCAAGCGCGTGCAGGCCCTCGGCGGGGCGAAGAACCACATGCTGGTGCTGCCCGACGCCGATCTCGACCTCGCCGCCGATGCGGCCGTCAACGCCGGCTTCGGCTCGGCGGGCGAGCGCTGCATGGCGATCTCGGTCGTGCTCGCCGTGGACTCGGTCGCCGACGCGTTCGTCGCCAAGGTCGCCGAGCGCATGGGCGGACTGAAGGTCGGCGACGGCCGGCGCGGCACCGACATGGGGCCGCTCATCACCGGCCAGCACCGCGACAAGGTCGCCTCGTACATCGACGTCGCTTCGGCGGACGGTGCGGCGGTCGTCGTCGACGGCCGCGGGATCGAGGTCGACGGCGACGCCAACGGCTTCTGGCTGGGCCCCACCCTCATCGACAACGTGCCGACGTCCTCGTCGGTCTACGGCGACGAGATCTTCGGGCCGGTGCTCTCGGTCGTCCGCGTCTCGGGTTACGAAGAGGGCCTCGGCATCATCAACGCCAGCCGCTACGGCAACGGCACAGCGATCTTCACGAACGACGGCGGCGCCGCGCGGCGCTTCCAGCGCGAGGCGACGGTCGGCATGATCGGCATCAACGTGCCGATCCCGGTCCCGGTGGCCTACCACTCGTTCGGCGGCTGGAAGGCCTCGCTGTTCGGCGATGCGAAGGCGTACGGCCCGCACGGGTTCGACTTCTTCACCGCCGAGAAGGCGGTGACCTCGCGCTGGCTCGACCCGTCGCACGGCGGCATCAACCTGGGCTTCCCCCAGCACGACTGACACGTTTCGTCTCGCTGCGCTCGCTCAACGACCGGTGATCGGTCGTTGAGCGAGGGACGAAGGAGCGAGACGAGACGCCCCGGTTCAGGCCGGCAGCAGCGGGCGGTTCTCGTAGAACGTCTGCAGCACGACCGTCGTGCGGGTGTTCACCGAGGCGGCAGAGCGGATGTCGCGGATCAGGGTCTCGAGGTGCCGCGGCGAGGCGACCCGCACCAGGAGCATGTAGGCCGCGTCGCCGGCGATCGAGTGGCAGGCCTCGATCTCGGTGAGGTGCTCCAGCAGCTCGGGCGCGTTGTCGGGCTGGCCGGGGTCGAGAGGGGTGATCTCGACGAAGGCAGCCAGCGGCTTGCCTACGGCCTCGGCGTCGACGACGGCGCGGTACCCCGAGATCACGCCGCTGCTCTCGAGACGCTTCAGGCGCGCCTGGACGGCAGAGACCGAGAGCCCCGCCTTCTCGGACAGCTGCGCGAGCGTCGCGCGGCCGTCACGCGAGACCTCTTCGATGATCCTCAAGTCGACAGCGTCTTCCACACATGGAAGAATATCAACCAGAGCCGGTTCTCACCGGAATATTTCCTGTCATCGACGGATCGGAGGTTCACATGTCCAGCACCGCTCTTCACACCGCGAAGGCGATCGTCGGCGAACCCGAGGTCGTCGAGGACGCCGCGCACGCCGAGGCGAGCGACGCCTGGCTGCGCCTCAAGGCCGCCGCGACCGCGATCCAGCCTCTGCAGATCAAGGACGGCTCGATCCCGGATGCCGGCGCCCACGCCGTTGCGCACACCTACGTCGCCGAGATCCTGGCAGGCATCCGCGCCCTGGCCCCCGCGTTCCCGCATGACGCCGCCTACCTCGCCGCGTCGGCCCGCGACTTCGAGCGCTGGGCTGACGCCGGGTTCGGCATCCCGGACTTCCTCGACTCGCTGAACGCCTTCCAGCCGCAGCAGCACCGGGTCGACGGCATCCGTCATCTCGTCGTGTTCCCGATGTACACGCAGAACGGATCGACCGATCGCCACGTCGAGGCCGTGCTCGTCGAGGTGATCTGGCCCGAGTTCATCGCACAGCTCGAAGCGGGCGACTACGGCAACAAGCTGTTCGTGTCGCTGCGGTTCGTCGACTTCACGCCCGGCTACGACACGAACTCCGCCGTGCTGTTCCCCGAGACCGTCGCGATGCGCGAGATCCCGGCGTTCACCTGGGGCGCGATCTTCCAGGACCGCGAGGCGGCACGCTTCCGCCGTGTCGTCCGGGCCGCCGCCGAGATCACGAAGCTCGACCTGCCGGAGGCCGCCGCGCGCATGCTCGACGACCAGCAGCTCACCGAGAAGACGTTCGTGATGTGGGACATCATCCACGACCGCACGCACATGCGCGGCGATCTGCCGTTCGATCCGTTCATGATCAAGCAGCGCATGCCGTACTTCCTGTACTCGCTCGAAGAGCTGCGCTGCGACCTCACCGCGTTCCGCGAGAGCGTCGCGATCCAGAAGCGGCTGACGGCGCGCGTCGACGCGGGCGAGCAGCTGGATGCCGCCGAGGCCGAGACCCTCGAGCACGCCGACCTCGTGCAGTACGCCGTGATCTTCGACCGCATCTTCCGGTTCGCGATCACGGGCTCGCGCGTGCGCAACTACGACGGGCTGGGCGGCCAGCTGCTGTTCGCGTGGCTGCACCAGCGCGACGTGCTGCACTGGACCGACACCGCGCTCGCCTTCGACTGGGACGACGTTCCGGCCGCGGTGGTCGCGCTGGGCGACGCGATCGACGAGCTGTACTGGCGATCGATCGACCGGCCCAAGACCGCCCATTGGCTCGCGGCGTACGACCTCGTGCGCGCAACGCTCACGCCCAACCCGGCGTCGGCCTGGGCGCGGGGCCTTCCGGACGAGACCCTCGCGGGGGCTCCGAAGGGATACACGGATGAGGTCATGGACGACGAATTCCCGCTGTCGATGTTCTTCGAAGCACTCGACAAGAAGATGAAGCCCGTCATCGAGTCCACCGCCGGGATCACGGGTGCCAGCACCTGATCTCAGCGGGGCAGCGCCGATCTCCGGCGCTGCGGAGCGGCTCGTGCTCGTCGCGGGGGCGACGAGTGCGAGCGGCCTCGCGGCGGCGCGCGTCCTGCGTGGGGCAGGCGCGCGCGTCGTCGCGGTCGGCCGTGACGCCGAGCGTCTCACTGCGCTCGGCGTCACGGTGCCGGGGGTGCACACCGAGGTGTGCGACCTGACCGACGAAGCCGCCGTGGCGCGGCTCGCCGAACGCGTGCACGCCGCCGAGGGCGCCGTCGACGGCGTGCTGCACCTCGTGGGCGGCTGGCGCGGCGGCGGGGGGCTCGCCGGGCAGACCGACGCCGACTACCGCTTCCTGGAGTCGTCGTTCACCGCCCTGCGCCACGTGAGCCGCGCGTTCGACGCGGACCTGCGGGCCGCCGAGGCTGCGCGATTGGCCGTCGTGTCATCCACCGCGGTCGCCCGTCCGCTCGCCGGCGGCGCCAACTATGCCGCCGTCAAGGCCGCGACCGAGGCGTGGACGCGCGCGGTCGCGCAGGGCTTCGCCAAGGACGCCCGGGATGCCGGAAGACCGCTGTCGGCGGCATCCACCGTCTTCCGCGTCAAGACGCTCGCCGGCCTCGAGGACGCGCTCGCCCGCGCCTACACCGGCCTGTGGGATGCGGATGCCGCATCCGTCAACGACACCGTCATCGACCTCGAAAACTAGGCTGGACCTTCGTGACCACGATCCACGACCCGAACCTGCGCGGCTTCGCCTCTGACAACTACTCCGGCATCCACCCCGAGGTGCTCGCGGCGATCGCCGCCGCCAACGACGGCCACCAGGTCGCCTACGGCGACGACGTCTACACCGAGCGCCTGCAGGAGGTGATGGCCCGCCACTTCGGCGAGGGCGTCGAGGCCTACCCCGTGTTCAACGGCACCGGCGCGAACGTCGTCGGACTGCAGTCGATGCTCCCCCGCTGGGGCGCCGTGGTCGCCGCCGGCACCGCGCACATCAACGTGGACGAGGGCGGTGCGCCCGAGCGGGTCGCCGGCATCAAGCTGCTCACCGTGCCCACCGACGACGGCAAGCTCACCCCCGAGCTCATCGACCGCGAGGCATGGGGCTGGGGCGACGAGCACCGTGCCCAGCCGCTGGTCGTGTCGATCACGCAGTCGACCGAGCTCGGCACGCTGTACACGCCGGATGAGATCACCACGATCGCCGACCACGCGCACGGCCTCGGCATGCACGTCCACATGGACGGCTCGCGCATCTCGAACGCGGCGGCGTCGCTCGGCGTGCCGTTCCGCGCCTTCACGCGCGACGCCGGCGTCGACGTGCTGAGCTTCGGCGGCACCAAGAACGGCGCGATGCTCGGCGAGGCCGTCGTGGTGCTCAACCCCGAGGCGTCGACGGGCCTGAATTTCCTGCGCAAGCTCGACATGCAGCTCGCCTCCAAGATGCGCTTCGTTTCGGCCCAGCTGCTCGCGCTCCTGGAGGGCGACCTGTGGCTGCGCAACGCCTCGCACTCCAACGCCATGGCGCAGCGCCTGCGCTCGGGCATCGAGAAGGGGCTCGCCGGCGGCTCGATCCAGGGCGTCGCGTTCACGCAGCCGACCCAGGCGAACGGCGTGTTCGCCACGCTGCCCGACGGCGTCGCCGACCGGCTGCGGACGTCGTTCCGCTTCTACGACTGGGATGCCGCGAAGAACGAGGTGCGCTGGATGTGCTCGTTCGACACGTCCGAGAACGACATCGACGCCTTCCTCGCCGCGATCGCCCGCGAGACGACCGCGGGCTGACCCTCCGCGGTTCATCCGCGCCGCCCGGTTCGGAGATCGCAGGTACCTCGGAGAGATCCGCTGGATCCGTCCGAGATACGCGATATCTCCGAGCGGAGCGCAAGCCCGCGCATGACAGGACGCGCCTGACCTTGATGCAAGGTCAGGCGCGTCGCGCGTGTGGGGCGCCCGCGGGCGCGCCGGGTCAGTCCTTGACGGCCGCCTCGGGCTCCTCGTCGGCCTCGGTCTCGTCGGCCTCGGCCTCTTCGCCCTCGGCCTCGTCGGCCTCGGCCTCTTCGGCCTCGACCGTGTCTTCAGCCGCGTCGGCGGCATCCACCGGCGACGCGTCTGCGACGTGCTCCTCGACAGCGTCTGCGACGCCGCCCGACGCCGCCACGGCGGCCAGGACGCCCTCGGGACGGATGAGCTCCTTGACCTCGGCCATGAAGCTCATGAGCTGGTGCTGCTGCCAGCGCAGCTGACGGGTGCGGTCCTCGGCGTCGCGCAGCACGGAGTCGGAGTGCGTGGTCACGAGCGACATGATGCGCTCGGCCTTGAGGTGCGCCTGCTCGAGGTGCTCGCGGGCGCGCAGCTGCGCGTCAGCCTCGATCTGCTGCGACTGCGCGCGCATGAGGCGCTCGAAGTCCTCGGCCTTCACCGACACGCGCTGAGCGTGGTCCAGCGACGCCGCGACCTGCTCGTTCGCGTCCTGCGTGATGCGCTCCGCGTGGGCGACGGCCTGGTTGTGCAGCACGAGGAACTCCTGGTGCGCATCATCCTGGCGTCGGGTGAGGGATGCCTCGAACTCGAGTGCGCGCAGACGCAGCTCGCGCACCGCCTCTTCGGCCTCGGAGCGGTCGCGTGCCGTCTCGCGGGCGACTGTCGAGCGCAGCACGGCGGCGCCCTTCTCAGCCTCGGAGCGGATGGCGGCAGCCTCGCGCTCGGCCTGCGACACCTTCTCGGCGGCGTGCGCCGTCTCGCGCTCGATGCGTGCCTCGTGCGCGGTCGACTCGGTGTCGATCTTGAGGCGCACCTGCTGCGCCTCATGCTGGGCCTGCGAGACGATTCCCTCGGCCTCGGCGACCGCGCTCGTGCGGCGATTGGCGATCTCTTCGCGCGCGGCCTCGAGCAGACGGTCGCCCTGGATCGAGGCGTTGCGGATGAGCAGGCTCGCCTGGTCCTCGGCGACGCGCAGCACCTCTTCGAACTTCTGGCGGTTCGGCGACTCGGTGGTCGCGCCGACGAGCTCGTCGGTGAGCGCCTGGATGCGCTGCTCGGCGTCGCCCAGCTTCGTGGTGGCCACCTCGAGCTCGCCGGCGAGACGCTCGGCCTCACCGCCCTCTTCGGCGCGGGCGGCGGCAGCGCGGTCGTCCGCCTGCTTCAGCTCGTCGCGGTGGCGGGCTTCGCTCTCGTCGAGTGCGGACTGCAGCCGGTCGATCTCGTCCTGCCGTGCCGAGATCGTCGCGTCGATCTCGGCCTGGCGGGCGGAGATCGCGGCGTCGATCTCGGCCTCGCGGCGCTCGGCGGCCGCCTGCAGCTCGGCTTCGAGGCGCTCGGCCTTGGCACGGCTCTGCGCGACGGCGGCGCCGGCGCGACGCTGGTGCTGCTTGAGCTGCGCGACCTCGTCCGACGCGGCGCGCACGCGCGCGTCGAGGCCGGCGATCGCGGCATCCACCTCTTCTTTGTCATACCCGCGGAAGGTGGTCGTGAAGCCCGCGCCGAAGGCGGTGGACGACTGTTCGGCGATCAGGCTGTCGAAGGGAGTGTGGTCTTCCGAACTGGAGCTCGAGGCGCCTACGGCGTTGTCGGACATCGTGTGTCTCCGCTTCTTTCGCGATCGCTGTAAAGGTGTTTCGCGGCGTCGGCGAGCGTTCGGCGGAGGCGGTGCAGGCCTCCACCCCGCTCGTGCGTCGGCGACCAGGTCGCCGACGCACGAGCAAGCGAAGACCGCTTCGCCCTCGACGACACCGGGGGGATGTGTCGGCAGGGTGACTGCGCATCGGGTAGCTGAACACTACCCCGCTGCGCTGTGTCTGCGAAACGGGCGTCCTGGTCAGTCGCCGGCGAGCCAGTCGCGGTACGCGTCGAAGGTCGACGGACGCCCCAGGAACGCCTCGACGAGGTCGTTCGCGTCGCGCGTTCCGCCGCGTTCGAGCACCTCGGTGCGGTACCGCAGCGCCGCCTCGGGATCCATGAGTCCGGCGCCGAATCCGCTGAGCAGATCCCGCGCGATCACCAGGCTCCACTGGTAGGTGTAGTAGCAGGCGCCGTATCCGGTGAGGTGCCCGAACCCGGCGTACGGATGCAGGCCGCGCAGCGGCTGGACCGGGCTCGTCACGGAGTAGAGACGCTCGGTCTCGGCCTGCAGATCGGCCGGGCGGTCGACGTGCAGGTGGTACGACACGTTCGCGTGGCCGAGCTGGCGCCGCACCTCCAGCCCGCGCCCGAACGCGTCGGCCGTGCGCATGCGCTCGACGAGGTCGGCCGGGATCGGCTCGCCGTCGGCGTCGACCGCGAACGAGGCCAGGACGCCGGCATCCCACGCCCACTCCTCGAGGAGCTGGCTCGGCGCCTCGACGAAGTCCCACTCGGTCGCCACGCCGCTGAAGCGCGCGAACCGGTGGCGGCCGCCGAGGATGTCGTGCACCAGGTGCCCGAACTCGTGGAAGAACGTCACGACCTGGTCGTGCTCGAGCAGGCCGCGCGAGAAGTTGCACAGCAGCGCCGCCTCGGGCAGCACGCGGCCGGTGACGCCGGGGGCGATGGGGAAGCACGCGGCATGACTGAACTTGCCCTCGCGCGGGTGCAGGTCGAGGTGGATGCGGCCGAGCCGGTCGCCGTCGCGCACGACGTCGTAGGTGCGGACGTCCGGATGCCAGGCGGGCGCATCGACGGGGACGTACTCGATGTCGAAGAGGCGCCCGGTCACGTCGAGCACGCCGGCCGCGACGCGGTCGAACGGCAGGTACGAGCGCACGAGCTGCGCATCGACGTCGTACTGCTCGTTCTTGATCGCACCGAGGATGTGCCAGAAGTCGGCGATGGTCACCTCGTCGGCGTCGGGCACATCGCGGCGCAGTCGTTCGAGCAGCACCGGGTACTCCGCCTCGGCGGCGGGGAGGGATGCCGCATCCAGCCGCTCCAGGAACTCCGCGATCGCCGCACCCGAGCCGATCATGCGCGTCTCGGTCTCGTAGTCGGCCCAGTCCGCGTACCCGAGCAGACGGGCGCGTTCGGCACGCACGTCGAGCATCTCGGCGAGCACGGCGTCGTTCTCGGGCCACGCCAGGTCGTTGTAGGCGCCGACGAGTGCGACCCGGGTCGCACGGTCGGTGGCGTACTCGCGCACGGGCATCAGGTCGGGGTAGTCGGTCGACAGCGTGACCATCCCCTCGTCATCGATCGGATGCACGTCGACGAAGTCCTGCGGCAGCCCGGCGAGCCCCGCGACGGGCACCCGGATCTGCCGCCGACCGTCGCGGACGTTGCGTGAGAACGTCAGCGAGAGCTCGGTGTCGCGATCCGCGAGCTGCCGCACCCGCTCACGGTCGGCATCGGACAGTTCCACTCCCCCGCGGCGGAAGTCGCGCAGCACATGGTGGAGCAGCCGCGCCTGGTCGTCGTCGAGGCGCTCCCCTGCGGCATGCGCGAACCCGCGCCAGAGCTCCCGGTCGAGCAGGCGCGCGGCTGACAGCGATTCGACGGCCTGCACCTGCTGCTCGGCGGCCTCGCGCACATCGGCGTCGGGGTGCGCCTCGCTGACGATGTACGCCTCGTTCATGGCTTCGCGCAGCGCGATCTCGGCGTCGTTCCACAGGTCGAGTCGCTCCGCGGCGCTGAGGCCGGCCTCGCTGCGCAGGCGTCCGTCCACCTCGTGGACGAACGCAATGCGGGCAGCGGGGCGCTCGGTGGCGAAGGCGGTCCACCCGTCGGCGTCGGCGGGGAAGGGAAGGGGTTCGGGGGTCACCCTTGCGAGCCTAGGGGGCCGCCCCGACAGTGGCGAAGATTCCGGGGCGGATGCTCAGCGCAGTGCGCCGACGCTCGCGAGGGCCAGCCGGATGAGCGTGCCGCGGCCGCCTTCCATCTCGTCCGCGAGGGCGTCGGACGACGCCTCTTCGGGTGTCAGCCACGTCACCTCGAGTGCGTCCTGGCGGGGCTCGCAGGTGCCGGTCACGGGCACCACGAACGCGAGGGACACCGCGTGCTGCCGGTCGTCGTGGTACGCGCTGACCCCGGGGAGCGGGAAGTACTCGGCGACCGTGAACGGCGTCGGCTGCGGCGGCAGCAGCGGGAACGCCATGGGCCCGAGGTCGTTCTCGAGGTGGCGGAACAGCGCGTCGCGCACCGTCTCGCCGTACCGCACGCGGCCCGACACGATCGTGCGGCTGATCTCGCCGAGGGGCGAGGCACGCAGCAGCAGGCCGACCGAGGTCACCTGCCCCATGCCGTCGGTGCGCACCGGTACACCCTCGACGTACAGCATCGGCAGCCGACGGCGGGCCTCTTCGAGTTCGATGTCGCTCAGCCAGGCGGGGTTGGAGATGTTGCCGGCGGGCGGGCCGAACGGCTCGTCGCCCGCAGGTTCGGGGTCAGGAGTGCGCACGGACATGCCTCCTGTATACCCCGCGGAGCGCTCCCGCGCCGAGCCCAGCGCCGTGTGCGCGCGGATGGGAGGATGTCGGCATGACGGAAGCGCTCGTGCTCGATGCCGACGCCGTCCTGTGGTCGGCTGATCGTGAGGCCCTCGCGGGGCGGCATCTGCTGCTCCTGCTCCACGGCTACGGAGCCGACGAGCACGACCTCTATCCCCTGCGTGCGTACCTCCCCGAGCAGTTCGCGGTCGCCAGCCTCGCCGCTCCCCTGGTTCCGCCGTGGCCGGCCCCCGGCCGCTCGTGGTACCCGATCGACGGCCTCGACGGACGCGACCCGTCGCACGTGACGCGAGCGGCCGAGGCCGTGATCGCCTGGGCCGACGCACATGCGGCGGGGGCGGCATCCATCGGTCTTCTCGGGTTCTCGCAAGGCGGTGCGGTGTCGCTGCAGGCGCTGCGGCTGCAGCCGCAGCGCTTCGCGTTCGCGGTGAATCTGTCGGGCTACGTCACGCCCGGCGCACTGCCGGGGGATGCCGCGCTCGCCGAGCTGCGTCCGCCCGTGTTCTGGGGACGCGGGACGAACGACGACGTGATCCCGGGGTTCCTCGTCGAGCACACCACCCAGTGGCTCCCCGAGCGCGTCGACCTCAGCGGACGCGTGTACCCAGGCCTCACGCACAGTGTGTCGGAGCCCGAGCTCGCCGACGTGCGCACCTTCCTCGACAAGCGCCTCGACGACCTCGCAGAAGCCGCCGAGGCCTAGTCGCCGTCGACCGGACGCTCTTCGTCACCCGCTGAGGCGGAGCGGCGCTTCGCAGCGGCCGCCCCGAACACGGCGGCGAACGCGGCGCCGAGGCCGAGCCCGAGTGCGATGCCCACGCCGACGTTGCCCAGCGCGACCCCCAGCGAGCTGCCGAGGGCGACGCCGACGCCGATGCCGCCCGCCAGCCCGATGGCGTATGCACGGGCGGCGGGGTGAGGGGCGTCGGGCGGTGTGGGAGCGGTCATGTCGTCAGCCTACGAACGGGCGGAGGCCCCCGTATCCCCCGTGGGACGGAGATTCCGGAGGGGCCGTGGCCCCGGCCCCTCCGGAAGCGCCTACTTCGTGACCTTGACGGTCACCGGGGCGGACGCCGTCTCGCCGTTGGCGTTGGTGAACACCGCGACGAGCGTGTGCGTGCCGACCGGCACGCCGGCCAGCGCGACCGACGCCTTCTGGGCGCTGGGAGTCGCCGCCGTGAGCGATCCGCTCCCGACGACCGCGCCGTCGAGCTCGAACCGGTAGCCGGTGGCATTGGTGCCCCACCACAGGTTCGCGGTCGCGGTGAACGAGCCGTCGCCGTCGTGGTCGTCGTGGCTGACCACCGGCTTGCCCGGGGCCGCCGCCGTCACGTTCACGGTGGTCGACGACGTCTGGGTCGTGCCCTTCGCGTTGATCAGCTCGCCGGTGTAGACGTAGGTGCCGTTCGGCTTGCCGGTGAACGACAGCCCGGTCGTCTGCGACGTGCCCGTCGCGGTGAGCACCTTCGTCGCGATCAGCGTCCCGTTCTCGTAGAGACGGAAGATGCTGCCCGGGATGCCCCACCACAGGTTCATCACGACGTCGTAGTCGCCGTCGTGCAGGCCGTACTCCCATCCGCTCGTGTTCGAGAGGGTGCCCGCGCCCGGCTTCGCGGTGGCGGAGTCGGCCGGGACGACGAGGATCGTCGACGACGCCTCGGTCACCAGGCCCGCGTGGCTGGTCGCCGTGACGGCCACCACGACGTCGCCGGCGAGGCCGGACAGGTCGACGGCGGCGTCGGGCTTCACGGATTCGCCCGCGACCGTGACTTCGAGCGAGCGGATGCCGCTCTCGGGGTCGTCGGCCGTGATCGCCAGCTGCAGCGGCTTGTCGGCCACCACGGTGCCCTGCGGCAGCCCCGAGACGACCGGCGCCGTCTCGTCGCCCGCCGGCGCGGCCGTGTACGCGATGCTCGCCTGGGGCACCTCGCCCATCCCGGCGCCCAGGTAGTAGCTGGTGTGCGGCGGCTGGTTGTACGCGCTGTTCTGCGACGCGATCGACTGGCGGTACTGCGAGTCGTGCATCAGCGTCGGGATGCGCTCCTCGGTCACGTCGGTCGTCGTGAACACACGCAGGGCGTCACCGGCGTCGGTGCGCACGATGAGCTCCTCGCGCCAGTCGCCGAGGATGTCGGCCTGCAGCGACGGGTTGCCCTTCGTCGTGTTGTTGGTCAGCGTGCCGTCGAGTCGCTCGAGCAGCTCCTCCTGCTTGGTGGCGGGGTTCCACTTCGAGATCGTCGGCACACCCGTCGCCGTGGCGTCGGAGTAATCGTGGTCGAAGATCTCCTGTCCGAGCTCGCCGTCCCAGTTGATGACGAAGTTGGCCGCCGGGATGTCGGTCGACAGCAGGTCGCCGTGCTCGGACTTCAGCGAGCCCGTCGGCGAGTTCCACACGTTGCTGCCGATGTTCCACGCCTCGGCGCCCGGGCTCGTCGGGTCGATGTCACCCGCCGCACCGCGGCCGGTGTCGGTCGTGGCCGCGGTCTTCCAGATGACCTCGCCGGTCTCGGCATCCCGCATCGTCGCACCGATGCCGCCGTTGCCCGAGACGTCCTCGTGGACCGCGAAGACCTCCAGGCCGGGGCGGTCGGTGACGAAGTCGCCGACGTGCAGCGCGTCGCCGTGACCGAGGCGCGTGTTGTAGAGCACCGTGCCGTCGTCGTCGATCGTCATCGACCCGAACACGATCTCGTCGAGGCCGTCGCGGTCGACGTCGGCGGTGACGAGCTGGTGGTTGCCCTGGCCCTCGTACTGCTTGCCGGCGACGTCGGAGTCGAACTTCCAGCGCTCGACGAGCTTGCCGCCCTTCAGGTCCCACGTCGTGATGACGGTGCGGGTGTAGTAGCCACGGCTGAACACGAGGCTCGGGTGCTCGCCTTCGAAGTACCCCACGCCGGCCAGGAACCGGTCGACCCGGTTGCCGTAGGCGTCGCCCCACGCGCTCACACTGCCGCGCGGCGGGTCGTACGAGACGGTGTCGATGACGCCGCCGGTGCGTCCGTCGAAGACGCTCAGGTACTCGGGTCCGCTCAGGATGTAGCCCGACGAGTTGCGGTAGTCGGCGTTCGCGTCGCCGATGACCTTGCCGGTGCCGTCGGTCGTGCCGTCCGCGGTCTTGAACGACACCTCTGCTCGGCCGTCGCCGTCGAGGTCGAAAACGATGAACTGCGTGTAGTGCGCGCCGGCGCGGATGTTCGCGCCGAGGTCCATGCGCCACAGGCGGGTGCCGTCGAGCTTGACCGCGTCCATGTAGACGCGACCGGTGTAGCCGGACTGCGAGTTGTCCTTCGAGATCGAGGGCGCCCACAGGAAGACGACCTCGTACTGCCCGTCGCCGTCGAGGTCGCCGACGCTCGCGTCGCCGGGGGCGTACGTCACAGTCTGCCCGTCGGGCAGCGTGACCGGTGCCGGCTTGTCGAGCGGGATGTCGAAGAACTGGTCGGGCTGCACGCCGAACTCGTCGGTGACCGTGACCTCGCGGTCGCCGGTGAGGGCGGTCACGAAGTACGTCGAGTCGGCGGTGCCGTCGGCGTCGACGAAGTTGGTCGAGCCGGTGATCGGCTGGTCGGTGATGCGCACACCGTCGCGGTACACCTGGAAGCCGAGATCGCGGTCGTCCAGGCCCAGCAGGCGCCAGCCGAGGTAGACGCCCTGGTCCACCTTCACGGCCACCGGTGCGCGGTCGAGGTACTCGACCTGACGGACGAGCGTGGTCGCGACCGCCGTGCTGTACACCTCGGACTCTGCCGAGGAGCCGCCGGCATTCAGCGCCACGAGCTTGTACAGGTACGGGCGCGTGGTGAGCACGTCGCCGTCGGTGTAGCTCGGCTCGTCGACCGTGGCGACCAGCTGGAACGGCAGGTCGGCGCGCGTCGAGCGGTAGACCTTGTACTGGTCGGCGTCACCGGCGTCGCTCCACGCCAGGGTGAGCGTGTTCCGCTCGATGGCCTCGGTGGCGATGCCGCTCGGCGTGGCGGGCTTGGCGACCGACTCGTCGACGACGGCGGCCGCGACGCGGTCCCCCTGCCGCGACGTGCGGGCATCCTTGACCGTGGCGACGGCGTACTCGTAGGATTCGCCGAGCGCGACGCCCGTATCGGTGAACGCGGAGCCGCCGGTCGTACGACCGATCTCGGCGAGCTCGCCGCCCGGCGCCGCGCGGTACACGACGTAGCCGGTCGCGGCGTCGACGGCGTTCCAGGCGAGCGAGACCGACAGGTCGCCGGTCGCGTCCACACCAGTGACAGCCAGCCCCGTCGGAGCGGCGAGCTGCGACTGCACGCGGATGCCGTTGATGCGCCCGTCGCCGCCGGTGACGCGGACGTTGAGCTGACCGTCGGCGACCGTGACCGCCGGGAAGTAGTGCTCGTCGATGACGCCGGTCGTGGTGCGCGGCCCCGCGTACGCGGTGCCCTCGACGTCCCACACGGTGTTGTTGCTGGCGATGAGATCGCCCGCCCACGTGGTCACCTCATAGGTGCCGTCGGGCACATCGACGGCGAACGCCTGTGTGTTGCCGATCGTGAAGTCACGGGCGACGACGTTGTCGCCGCCACGGTCGCGGAACCCGTTGGACGCCGGCGCCGTCGTGAAGCCATAGCCGGTCGTGGCCGAGTACGCGCTGCCGGGGTTGATGCCGATCCAGCCGTCGACGACGGGTGTGGCGGGTCCGCCGAAGTCGAACGACAGATCGACAGGGCCCTCGGCGGCCACGGCGGGCGCTGCGGTGGCGAGGACGCCGACGACGAGCGCGCCACCGGTGAGTGCGGCGACGCGGCGACGCCAGGGGGAATGGGGCGATCGGGAACGCACGGGATCTCCTTCGATCTGTTTCGACGACGACGTCGGTGGGGGCTCGATGATCCGAAGTCGGAGAACGGGAAAACGCTTCCCGACTTGAATCGATACAATCCTGCTCGTCCCGGCGGTGCATCGTCAAGGGGACGCCGACATGTGACATCGTCGCGGCGGTTCACTGGCGGCATCCAGAACCGTCCGCTATGGTGGCGGACGGCCTTGTTCCCTCGGTGAGGAAATCCATTGAAGAACTTCGACGTGACCGCGCGCTGATCGCGCTGATCCGTCGTTCCTCGACGCACCAGCGCTTGACCATTTCGCGCTGGCCCGTCGATCGGCCGCTTCTCTCTCGCTCCGGCATGCCCGGACGCTCGAGGTCTACAGCCGCCCCGGTGTCAGCGCTCGACTGACTCAGGAGGCCTCATGCCTGCACACACCCTCACCCCCGCGATCGTCCTCGATCGCGTCTCCTTCACCTGGGCCGACGGCACCGTCGCGCTCTCGGACGTCTCGGGCTCGTTCGGCACCGGCCGCACGGGCCTGGTCGGACGCAACGGCTCCGGCAAGTCCACCCTGCTGCGGCTCATCGCCGGCGACCTCACGTCGTCGTCCGGGCACCTCACCCGGACAGCGGATGCCGCCTACCTCCCCCAGCGGCTGACCCTCGACATCGACCGGCCCGTGGCCGATCTGCTCGGGGTGGGCGACACGCTGCGCGCGCTGCGCGCCATCGAGTCCGGCGACGTCGACCCACGTCACTTCGACACCGTCGGCTCCGATTGGGATGTCGAGGCGCGCGCCCACGCGGCGCTCGCCGAGGCCGGGCTCGCACCCGACATGCTCGACCGCAGCGTCGGGCAGCTGTCGGGCGGCGAGGCCGTGCTGACCGCGATCGCCGGCATCCGTCTGCGCGGCGCGCCCATCGCTCTGCTCGACGAGCCCACGAACAACCTCGACCGCGAGGCCCGTGGGCGACTGCACGACATGGTGCGCTCATGGCGCGGAGCGCTCGTCGTGGTCAGCCACGACACCGCGCTGCTGGAGCTCATGGACGACACCGCCGAGCTGTATGCCAACGAGCTGTCGGTCTTCGGCGGCCCGTACTCGCAATGGCGTGCCTGGCTGGATGCCGAACAGGATGCCGCCCGTGACGCCGAACGCGCCGCGAAGCAGTCGCTCAAGCGTGAGAAGCGCCAGCGCATCGAGGCCGAGACGACGATCTCACGCCGCAAGGCCATGGGTGACAAGGCGTTCGTGGAGAAGCGCGTGCCGAAGATCATCGCCAACGGCCGTCGCATGGCCGCCGAGGTCTCGGCGGGCAAGCTGCGCGGCGAGAAGGCCGATCGTGAGGCATCCGCCCGCGAAGCGCTGGATGCCGCCGGCCGCCGGGTCCGCGACGACGCGTCGATGAAGATCGACCTGCCGGACCCCGGTGTCCCGGCGGGGCGCCGCATCGCCACGCTCGGCGACGGCTCGCGGTCCTGGATCGTCCAGGGTCCCGAGCGGGTCGCGTTGATCGGCCCGAACGGCGCGGGCAAGACGACCCTGCTGGAGCGTCTGCTCGGGGCTGTCGTCGAGGATTCAGGAGACACGCCGGACGACGGGTCCTCGGGGCGCGTCGACGGCGAGTTCTTCCTGAATTCTGCGCACGGCACGCTTCACACCGACCGCGTCGGCTACCTGCCGCAGCGGGTGGACGGGCTGGACGAGGCCGCCTCGGTGCTCGACAACGTCGCTGCAGCGGCGCCGCAGGTCGGGATCGTCGAGCTGCGCAACCGGCTCGCCCGGTTCCTCATCCGAGGAGCAGCAGTGGAGCGCCCGGTGGCGACCCTCTCGGGCGGCGAGCGGTTCCGCGTGGCCCTCGCGCGGCTCATGCTGGCCGATCCGGCGCCGCAGCTGCTCGTGTTCGACGAGCCGACGAACAACCTGGACCTCGACACTGTCGACCAGCTCGTCGACGCCATCGGCGCCTATCGCGGCGCGGTGCTCGTCGTCAGCCACGACGACGCGTTCCTCGAGCGCATCGGCGTCAGCTTGACGCTCGAGCTCGATCGCGAAGGGCAGCTGACCGAGCGGTGAGCCCGGGCCGCGGCATCCGCTGTCCTCACGACGTGGATGCCGCGGCCTGCCGCCGCAGGATTCCGGGGGTTCTCCCCCCTGCGCCGACGGCGCCTGGGGCGGCAGGATGAAGACATGAACGCACTCATGAGACCCCGCCAGGGACGCCTGATCGCCGGCGTCTGCGCCGCCGTCGCGAACCGGTTCGGCTGGAACGTGACGCTGGTGCGCATCCTCACGGTGATCGCCGTGATCTTCTTCGGCCTGTCGCTGTGGGCCTACATCATCCTGTGGATCCTGATCCCGAACGAGTAGAGAGCCCTGAGGGTCAGGGCGTCTTCTTGTTGTGACCTGGGGCGTTCTCGCTGTTGCCCCGGCCGTTCGTCGGCTCCGTGCCACCGTCGTCTCCGGCGGCCGACGGCTGCGTCGTCGCCGATGGAGTGGGCGTCGGCCCGGGGTCTGCAACGGCGGACGGCGGCACGTCGGCGACCGGCTCCTCCGGGGCGGGCACGTCAGCGCGATCGGCATCGGCATCGGCATCGGCATCGGCATCGTCGGCCGGTTCGGCCGTGCGGTGGGGTGTCGCGGACGGCGACGGGCTCGTGGCGCGCGGTGTCGGGGTGCGCTCCTCCGAGACCGGGGCGGGATCGGCGGGCGTCATCCCGGGCTGCGACGACACGACGATCGCGACGACGATCACCAGCGCCAGGCCCACAGCGCCGCACAGCGCGCCGAGTCGGAGCATCAGCACACGGCGCGAGCGCGCCGCTGCGGCTGCGGCGGCACGGCGGGTGGAGGGTACGACCGGCTCCGACCCGCTCGACGGCGTCGAATCCATCACGCTCCTCGGCGGCGAACGCGTGCGGGGGACACGCACGCGCGAGTTTACGCGACAGGCATCCGCCATCCGCCGCGCCCTGGCCCGATGTCGGCGCAGGCGACCAAGATGGAGGGGTGGGTGACGTCCTGGAGCGATTCGGTCCTGCCACGCAGGACTGGTTCCGCGGCGCCTTCCATGCACCCACCGACGCGCAGAAGGGCGCGTGGCAGGCGATCTCGGCCGGCAAGCACGCGCTGGTGGTCGCCCCGACCGGTTCGGGCAAGACGTTGTCGGCCTTCCTGTGGGCGATCGACCGGGTGTTCCACGACAAGGCCGCGACGACGGCATCCGCCGATCCTTCTCGCAAGAAGAAGAGGGATGCCGCACCGCCCGCGACCCGGATCCTCTACATCTCGCCGCTGAAGGCCCTCGGCGTCGACGTCGAGCGCAATCTGCGGTCGCCGCTGGTGGGGATCGGGCAGTCCGCGCGCCGCCTGGGGCTCACCGTCCCGGACGTGACCGTCGGCGTGCGCTCGGGCGACACCCCGGCGGGCGACCGGCGCAAGCTCGTGCAGGCGCCGCCCGACATCCTCATCACGACGCCCGAGTCGCTCTACCTCATGCTCACCAGCCGGGCGGGCGAGACGCTGCGCGACGTGCACACGGTGATCGTCGACGAGGTGCACGCCGTCGCGGCGACCAAACGGGGCGCCCACCTGGCCGTGAGCCTCGAGCGGCTCGACGCGCTGCGGCGCTCGTTCGCACCCGACGCGCCGCCCGCACAGCGGATCGGGCTGTCGGCCACCGTCCGCCCGATCGACGAGGTGGCGCGGTTCCTCGGCGGCGCCGAGCCGGTCGAGATCGTGGCGCCACGGGCGACGAAGGCCTTCGACATGAAGGTCGTCGTGCCGATAGGCGACATGCTCAACCCGCCGCCTCCGCCGAGTGCGTACACCTCGGACGGGGGTGCCGCGCCCTCGGCAGACACGGACGACGAGCCGATCGACGAGGACTGGTTCGCCGACGGCTCGTCGGGCGCGGGCCGCCGGGCCACCGGCGCCGGTGAGACCGAGGTCACCGGGTCGGTGTGGCCGCACGTGGAAGAGGCGATCGTCGACCGCATCCTCCAGCACCGCTCGACCATCGTGTTCTGCAACTCGCGACGTCTGGCCGAGCGCCTGACCGGGCGGCTCAACGAGATCTACTCGGAGCGGCTGGGACTCGATCTGCCCGACGCCGCGGTGCCGGCCGCCATGGGGGCCCACGGAGCAGAGGCTCCGCGCGGCGCGAATGCGACGCGTGGAGGGGCGAACGGGGAGGCGCAGGCCGGCGCGACGGCGGGCGCGGAGCCCGTGCTCGCCAAGGCGCACCACGGCTCGGTGTCGAAGGAGCAGCGCGCACAGGTCGAGGAGGAACTGAAGTCCGGCATTCTGCGCTGCGTCGTGGCGACCTCGAGCCTCGAGCTCGGCATCGACATGGGCGCCGTTGACCTGGTGATCCAGGTCGAGGCGCCGCCGAGCGCGGCGTCCGGACTGCAGCGCATCGGACGCGCGGGACACCAGGTGGGCGAGGTCAGCCGGGCCGCGCTGTTCCCCAAGCACCGCAGTGACGTGCTGCACACCGCGATCGTCACCGAGCGCATGCTGGCCGGGCAGATCGAGGCCATCGCGATCCCCCAGAACCCGCTCGACATCCTGGCCCAGCACACCGTGGCCGCGGCCGCGATCGGTCCGGTCGACGTCGAGGGCTGGTACGAGACGCTCAAGCGCAGCGCGCCGTTCCGCTCGCTCCCCCGTTCGGCGTACGAGGCGACGCTCGACCTCATCGCGGGCAAGTTCCCGTCCGACGAGTTCGCCGAGCTGCGACCTCGGGTCGTGTGGGACCGCGACCTCGGCGTCCTCACCGGGCGGCCGGGCGCGCAGCACATCGCGGTGACGAGCGGCGGCACGATCCCCGACCGCGGGCTGTTCGGGGTGTTCGTGGCGGGCGAGTCGCAGAACGCGCGCGTCGGCGAGCTCGACGAAGAGATGGTCTACGAGTCGCGCGTGAACGACGTGTTCACCCTCGGCACCACGAGCTGGCGCATCGTCGAGATCACGCACGACCGCGTCAACGTGCTGCCTGCGTTCGGCCAGCCCGGCAAGGTGCCGTTCTGGCACGGCGACGGCATCGGCCGGCCCGCCGAGCTGGGCGAGGCGCTCGGCAGGTTCTCGCGCGAGGTGTCGACCGCCAAGCCCGACAAGGCCGAGGCCCGGCTGCGCGAGGCGGGGCTCGACGAGTTCGCGCAGGACAACCTCCTCGCCTACCTCGCCGAGCAGCGCGAGGCCACCGGAACGCTGCCCACCGATCGCCAGCTGACCGTCGAGCGCGGGCGCGACGAGGTCGGCGACTGGCGCGTCATCCTGCACTCCCCCTACGGCATGCAGGTGCACGCGCCGTGGGCGCTGGCCGTCAACGCGCGCATCCGCGAGCGTCTCGGTGTGGAGGGCTCGGCGGTCGCGAGCGACGACGGGATCATCGCGCGGATCCCGGATGCCACGGCCGAGCCTCCCGGGGCGGACCTGTTCGTCTTCGACCCCGACGAGCTCGACCAGATCGTCACCGAAGAGGTCGGCGGATCCGCGCTGTTCGCGTCGAGGTTCCGCGAGTGCGCCGCACGCGCCCTTCTCATGCCTCGCCGCAATCCGGGCAAGCGGACGCCGCTGTGGCAGCAGCGGCAGCGCTCCGCGCAGCTGCTCGAGGTCGCGCGCCGGTACCCGACGTTCCCGATCATCCTCGAGACGCTGCGCGAGGTGCTGCAGGACGTCTACGACGTGCCCTCGCTCCTGCGCCTCATGCGCGGCATCGGCGAGCGCCGCGTCCGCCTCATCGAGACCGAGCCGGCGCAGCCCTCGCCGTTCGCGCGCGACCTGCTGTTCGGCTACGTCGGCGCGTTCATGTACGAGGGCGACTCGCCTCTCGCCGAGCGCCGGGCCGCGGCCCTGTCGGTCGACCCCGCCCTGCTGTCCGAGCTGCTCGGCAAGGTCGAGATGCGGGAGCTCCTCGACCCGGACGTCATCGCGCAGTTCGAACGCGAGGTGCAGCGGCTCGACCCGGAGCGCCGCGCCCGCGGTGTCGAGGGCGCCGCCGACCTGCTGCGCCAGCTCGGGCCGCTTGATGCCACCGAGGTCGCCGCCCGCCTGGAGCCCGCCGCCGGTGCCGACGCGGCCGCCGCGGCCGAGGCATCCAGCCATCTCGACGCCCTCATCGCGGCGCGCCGCGCCATCCCGGTGACGATCGCCGGAGCCTCCCGGGTCGCCGCGATCGAGGACGCCGGGCGCCTGCGCGATGCGCTGGGAGTGGCGCTGCCCGTCGGCATCCCGACGGCGTTCCTCGAGCCCGTGGCCGATCCGCTCGGCGACGTCATCGCGCGCTACGCCCGCACGCACGGACCCTTCCGTGCGGATGCCGCAGCCGATCGCTTCGGCGTCGGCATCGCCGTCGCACGCCTGACGCTGCAGCGCCTCGAGTCGCAGGGACGCGTGGCGTCCGGGTACTTCCTGCCCGAGACGGCGACCACGGCGGCCGCCGATGAGGCCGAGTGGTGCGACAGCGAGGTGCTGCGACGCCTGCGGATGAGGTCGCTCGCAGCGATCCGCGGCAGCGTCGAGCCGGTGCCGCAGCACGCGTACGGCCGGTTCCTGCCGGTGTGGCAGCACATCACGCGACCGCTGGAGGGCATCGACGGCGTGGCCGCGGTCGTCGAGCAGCTCGCGGGCGTGCCGATCCCGGCGAGCGCGTGGGAGTCGCTCATCCTGCCGACTCGCGTGGCGGACTACACGCCGGCGATGCTCGACGAGCTGACGTCGACGGGCGAGGTGGTGTGGTCGGGGCATGGCGGTCTGCCCGGACGCGACGGCTGGATCGCCCTGCATCCGGCCGATGCGGTGCCGCTGACGCTCGCGCTGCCCGATGAGGCCGAGGCGCCCGCCTCGGGCTCGCTCGACGCGCAGCTGCTCGCCGCGCTCGACGGCGGCGGCGCGTACTTCGCCGCGCAGCTGCGGCAGACGACCGGCGCCGAGAACGAGCAGTCCGTGACCGAGGCGCTGTGGCGCCTGGCGTGGGCGGGCCTTGTCACCAACGACACCTTCGCACCCGTGCGCTCGCTCGTCTCGGGCGGGTCGCAGGCGCACCGGGTGAGCCGGCGCACACCGCGCGCCCGGCTCTACCGCGGGACCCCCGGGAGCATGAGCGTGGCAATGCGGTCGGTGTCGGCATCCCTTCCGGCACGGTCGCCTTCTGTGGGCGGGCGCTGGTCGCTGCTGCCGGCGCCCGAGGCCGACCCCGCGCTGCGCGCCACCGCGACGGCGAGCCTGCTGCTCGACCGCTATGGCGTGGTCACCCGCGGTGCCGTGCAGTCCGAAGGCGTGCCGGGCGGGTTCGCACAGACCTATCGCGTGCTCGCGGGGTTCGAAGAGGCCGGGCACTGCCGGCGCGGCTACGTGATCGAGAAGCTCGGGGCGGCGCAGTTCGCCGCCTCAGCGACGGTCGACCGGCTGCGCGAGTTCGCAGGGCTCAGCGACCCGCCACCGCTGCGCGCCGTGGCGCTGGCCGCCACCGACCCCGCCAATCCGTACGGCGCGGCGCTGGCGTGGCCCGCACTGGAGGGCGTCGGCCACCGGCCCGGCCGCAAGGCGGGCGCACTGGTCGTGCTCGTCGACGGCGCCCTCGTGCTGTACCTGGAGCGTGGTGGCAAGTCGGCGCTCACCTTCACCGGCGACGAGGCCGCGCTGGCCGGTGCGACCCGCGAGCTCGCCGCGACCGCGCAGGCCCGGCGCCTCGACACCCTCACGATCGAGCAGGTCAACGGCGCATTCGTCTACGGCACGAGCGTGGGACGGGCCCTGCGCGACGCCGGGTTCGTCGAGTCCCCCCGTGGCCTGACGCTGCGCCGCGTGACCGCCGGCGACGCTGTGCGGGGCGCGCGTGCCTGAGGGCGACACCGTCTACCAGGCCGCACGGCGGCTCGACGCGGCACTCGCGGGCAGCACGGTGACGAGGTTCGAGCTGCGCGTTCCGCAGGCGGCGACGGCCGATCTGCGTGGCGAGGTCGTGCACGGCGTCGCGAGCCGCGGCAAGCACCTGCTGCACCGCATCGGCACCTGGACGCTGCACTCGCACCTCAAGATGGAGGGCGAATGGCACGTGTACCGGCGCGGGGAGCGGTGGCGGGCGCCCGGATTCCGGGCGCGCGCAGTGATCGGCGCGACGGCGCCCGACGGCACCGAGTGGGAGACGGTCGGCTTCGACCTCGCCGACATCAAGGTCGTGCCGACCGCCGACGAGGACGACCTGGTCGGCTACCTCGGCCCCGACCCGCTGTCCGACTCGTGGGACCCCGCCGAGGCGGCGCGCCGCCTCCACGCCGACACCCGCGCGGTCCACGTCGCCGTGCAGGACCAGCGCAGCATCGCCGGATTCGGCAACGAGTACGCGAACGAGATCCTGTTCGTGCGCGGCATCCTCCCCACGACACCGGCGGATCACGTGGATGCCGCGGCCCTCGTCGACCTCGGGGCACGCATGATCCGCGCCAACCGCGACCGCGTCGACCGGACCTTCACGGGTGACGCGCGCCGCGGGCTCACAACGTGGGTCTACGGCAGGGAAGGACGCCCGTGCCGCCGGTGCGGCACCCTGATCCGACGCTCCGCGCTGGGCGCCGATCCGTCCCGCGAGCGCATCGTGTTCTGGTGCCCGAACTGCCAGCGCTGACGCGCGCAGGTCACGATGGTGCAACGGACGATCTGTCGTCCGGATCCACGGCCGGCGGCATCCACGGCTCGACTTCTCGTTGAAACATCGCGGATTCCGCGGGTTCACGCACGCCCGGACGATCTGTCGCACCGGACGCACGTGGCGGCCCGGATCGTCCTGTTTCACGGTCCGGTGGATTGCACCCGGGCACGCCCCGATATTGAATACCCACACACCCGATAGGCCGCGCACCGTCGCACGGCCCGCGACACGAAGGACCTCACGAGTGACGACGTCCACAGGCACTGCGCCCGCCTCGGCGCTTCCGGCAGACCAGGTTCCCACCGACGGCGACGCTTCGCGCGGGGCGGTCCTGCTCTCGGGCATCACCAAGCGCTACGGCGACCAGCTCGCCGTCGACGATCTGTCGCTGACCATCCAGCCGGGCGAGTTCATCTCGCTGCTGGGCCCGTCGGGGTGCGGCAAGACGACGACGCTGCGGATGATCGCCGGATTCGAGCAGCCGGACGCGGGCGACATCCGCATCTCGGGCCAGTCGGTGCTCGGCGAGCCGCCGTACCGCCGCAACGTCAACACCGTCTTCCAGGCATACGCACTGTTCCCGCACATGACCGTGGCCGAGAACGTGGCGTACGGACTGCAGCAGCGCAAGACCCCCAAGGCCGAGATCCGCACGCGCGTGTCGGAGGCGCTCGACCTCGTGCAGATGCGCCAGTTCGCCGACCGCAAGCCCACGCAGCTGTCGGGCGGCCAGCAGCAGCGCATCGCGCTGTCGCGGGCGCTCGTCAATCGTCCCGCGGTGCTGCTGCTCGATGAGCCGCTCGGTGCGCTCGACCGGCAGCTGCGCGAAGAGATGCAGCTGGAGCTCAAGCTCCTGCAGTCGCGCCTGGGCATCACGTTCGTGTTCGTGACGCACGACCAGGGCGAGGCGCTGTCGATGAGCGACCGCATCGCGATCATGCGCCACGGCCGCATCGAGCAGATCGCCGACGCCGACACGGTGTACGCGCGTCCGGCGTCCGCCTACGTGGCGGCCTTCGTCGGTCAGCAGAACTTCTTCACCGGGGCCGTCGCCGCCGACGGCGCGTCGGTCGAGGCGCCCGAGGGCCTGGTACGCGGCGCGACCGCCGAGCTCGCAGGGTTCACACGCGGGCAGGCCGCCGTGCGTCCCGAGTTCGTGCGTATCGCGGCGGAGCAGAGCGCCGGCGCCGGCGTAACGGCATCCGCTCTCAACTCCGTCCGCGGCACGCTGCTGGGGGTCGCGCACCTGGGCGAGACCATGCAGTACCTGGTGCAGGTCTCGGACGACAAGAGCATCATCGCTCGCCGTCCCACGCCCGAGGCGCCGTCGCTGGCCGTCGGCGACGCGGTGGTGTGCTCGTGGGATGCCGCGAACGTGCTGCTCTTCCCCGCCGACGACGCCGCCGCCGACAGCGGCTACGTCGCCCCGCCCGCCGCCTGACCCGACCCCGCCTTCCGCACCCGAACACCAGGAGACACCGATGCCCGAGTCCCCGATCCGCATCCTCGCCAGCAGTGACGCCGTGCCCACGATCCGCCGTGAGCTGAGCCGCCGCGGCTTCCTCGGCATCGCCGCCGCGGCGGGCGCCGCCGCGATCCTGACCGCGTGCTCACCCGGCGGCGGCACGTCCGCCGCGCCGAAGGCGACGGGCGGCGCGCTGGAGAGCAAGCTGTCGATCTACACGTGGGGCGACTACGACAGCCCCGACGTGATCGACGCGTTCACCAAGGAGCAGGGGCCGACGGTCGAGCTCAGCTCCTTCAACTCCAACGAGGAGATGATCGCGAAGCTCACCGCCGCCAAGGGCACCGGCGGCTACGACATCGTGGTTCCGACAGGCGTCTACATCCAGCAGATGGTGCAGAACGGCCTGCTGCAGAAGCTCAACCTCGACCTGATCCCCAACTTCAAGAACCTCGACCCGGCGTTCGTCGGCCGCGCGTGGGATCCCGACAACGAGTACTCCATCTGCAAGGACTGGGGCACGACCGGCTTCGTCTACGACAAGACCGTCATCTCGCGCGAGCTCTCGACGTGGAGCGACTTCCTCGACGCCGCCCAGAACGAGGCCAGCGGCAAGACGTCGATGCTCGACGACGCGAGCGAGCTCACGGGCGCCTATTTCTGGGCCAACGGCATCCCGTGGACGACGACCGACGAGGGCGACCTGGATGCCGCGGAGGACTTCCTCGTGAACACCCTCGCCCCGCACCTCGAGGCGTTCGACTCGTACCCGGGCGGTGGCGCCATCCAGCAGGCCTCCCACGTGCTGATGCAGGCCTACAACGGCGACGTCCGCCTCGCGCTCATGGAGACCAGCGAGCCCGACCGCTGGCAGTGGGTGCTGGCCGGTCCGAAGACGGAGATCTGGATGGACAACTGGTCGATCCCGACGGGCGCGCCGCATCCTGAGGCCGCGCACGCCTTCATCAACTACGTGCTCGACCCTGCGGCGTCGCTGCAGGAGCTCGACTACATCGGCTACCACACGGGTGTCGCCGACATCGAGCAGGCCGCCGCCGACGCGGGCCTGGAGCTGCTGGACATGGTCTTCTTCACGCCCGAGCAGCTGGCGACGATGGAGGAGGGCGAGGTCAACGACTCGCTCGCGCGCGTCGTCGACATCTACAACAAGGTCAAGGCGGCCGCGGGTGCGTAAGAAGGCGGGCATCGCCCTGGCGTTCCCCGCGTGGGCCTGGCTGCTCTTCTTCTTCGTCATCCCGGTCGGCTACGTCGTCTGGTTCAGCTTCGGCTACAAGCCGGGCATCTTCGGCACCCACGCGAACGACGTGCTGTCGTTCGACCGCTACGTCGAGGTACTCACGCCCACGTTCTTCGCGACGTTCCAGAACACGCTGTGGATCGGCATCCTGGGTACCCTGGCGTGCCTGGCCATCGGGGCCCCGGTGGCGTACTGGATGGCGGTCAAGGCGCCGCCGTCCAAGCGGGGACTGCTGGTGGCCCTGGTGATGGTGCCGTTCTGGACCAACTTCCTGGTGCGCACGATCGGGTGGCAGATCATCCTCGCCCCCAACGGCTGGGTATCGGGGGTCATGCAGACGCTCGGGCTCGGTCCGCTCGACATCCTGTACACACGCCAGGCCGTGCTGCTCGGCGTCATCTACAACTACCTGCCGCTCATGATCCTGCCCCTGTTCGTCGCCTTCGACCGGGTCGGCCCGGCGCTGCGCGAGGCGTCGAAGGACCTCGGCGCCGGCCGCTGGAGCACGTTCCTGCGGGTCACGCTCCCGATCTCCCGCCCGGGAGTGCTCGCCGGCGTGCTGCTCGTGTTCATCCCCCTCATGGGCGACTACATCACCGCGACGATCCTCGGCGGCGCGAAGGGCAACATGATCGGCCAGATGGTCGCGACGCAGTTCCAGACGGCGCAGAACTGGGCGCTGGGCTCGGCGATGGCGATCATGCTGATCCTCATCGTGCTGCTCACGACGGCGGTGGGCCTCGGCCTGGTGTGGCTCGTCGGCGTGCCGATGCGCCTGCGCAACCGCGTGGTGCTCGATCCGGTGCCCGCCCCTGTGACGCTCGCAGCGCCCGCTTCCCCGGCCGGAGGTGCCGCATGACCGCCACCGACACCCGCACGATCCTGTCGGCGAAGAGCTCCGTGACCCCGCGCGCCAAGCGCAACCGGGGCGACCTCGGCTTCACGATCTGGGGTATCGCCGTCCTGGTGTTCCTGTTCCTGCCGATCGCGGTGGTGGTCGTCTACTCGTTCAACGTGGGGCGGCTGCTGACGTCGTTCACGCAGTTCGGGTTCGACTCGTTCGCCGCGATCGTCTCCAATGAGGTCGTCCGCAATGCGGTGCTGATCTCGGTGCAGACCGGCTTCCTCGCGGCGCTGCTGGCCTCGGTGCTCGGCACTCTCGCGGGCATCGCGATGGCCCGCCACCCCGGCAGGTGGGTCTGGTGGTTCCTGGTGCTGCTGCTGCTCGTGTCGGTGACGCCCGAGATCGTCGACGCTGTCGCGCTGCTGCCGTGGCTCGTGACGCTCGGCCAGGACTGGGGCATCGCGCTCTTCAACAACGGCATCCTCCGCCTCGTGATCGGCCACTCGCTGTTCTCGATCGCGGTCGTGTCGTACCTGGTGCGCGCCCGGCTCATCGGCCTCGACGCCCAGCTCGAAGAGGCCTCCGCAGACCTGTACGCACCGCCGCTGACGACGTTCCGCCGCGTCACGCTGCCGCTCGCGATGCCGGCCGTGCTCGCCGGCTTCCTGCTGTCGTTCACGCTGAGCCTCGACAACACCGTCATCGCGGCGTTCGTCTCCGTCGCCGGATCCACGCCGTGGCCGGTGTACATCCTGGGCGCCGTGCGCACCGGACTGCGTCCCGAGATCGCTGCGGTGTCGACGATCATGCTGCTGCTGACCCTCATCGCCCTGGCCGTCGTCGCCCTCGTGCTCAAGCGCGCCGGCGACTCGGCGGCCGACATCGCCCGCACCATGGCGGGCGGATGATCGGGATGCCGCGGGCTTAGCCGACCGTCCGCCGGCCCGTTTCGTCCCGCTCGTTCCTCGTTCGCTCCACGACCGGATTGCTCAGGGAGTCCCATGCCTCACGCCGACCTCGTCTTCACGGGTGGTCCCGTCTTCACCGCGAACACGGTGCGCTCGCGCACGAGTGCGGTGGCCGTCTCGGGCGGCCGCATCGTCGCCGTCGGAGGCGACGAGGTCCGCGACCTCGTCGGACCCTCGACCGAGGTGGTGGACCTCACGGGCAGGATGCTGCTCCCGGGCTTCCAGGACGCGCACGTCCACCCTGTGTGGGGCGGGCTCGACATGCTCCGCTGCGACCTGTCGGCCTACGAGTCGGCTGCCGACTACCTCGACGCCGTCGGACGGTACGCCCTCGAGCACGCGGACGACGAGTGGATCCTCGGCGGCGGCTGGGGGATGTCGGCCTTCCCGGGCGGCACGCCGACGGCATCCCTCCTCGACACCGTCACCGGCGACCGCCCGGCGTTCCTGCCCAACCGCGACGGCCACGGCGCCTGGGTGAACTCGGCCGCGCTCCGCCGCGCGGGCATCGACCGCGACACTCCGGACCCCGCGGACGGCCGCATCGAGCGCTACGCCGACGGCAGTCCGTCGGGCACGCTGCACGAAGGCGCGATGGCCCTCGTGAACCGTCTGCTGCCTGCCGAGCCCGCCGAGCGCATGGTCGAGGCGCTGCTCACCGGCCAGCGCTACCTGCATTCGTTCGGCGTGACGGCCTGGCAGGACGCGATCGTCGGCTCGTACGGGGATGCCGGCGACCCGGGCCCCGCCTACCTCGCGGCGGCCGCGGACGGGCGGCTCACCGGCCGCGTCGTCGGCGCGCTGTGGTGGGACCGCACCGCGGGGCTGGAGCAGATCCCGTTCCTGGTCGAGCGCCGCGAGCAGTACCGCGCCGGGCGCTTCGCGGCGACGAGCATCAAGATCATGCAGGACGGGGTGGCCGAGAACTTCACCGGCTCGATGCTGGAGCCGTACTTCGACGGCCACGGCCACCCGACCGACAACTCGGGCATCTCGTTCGTGCCGCCGGCGGTGCTGAACGAGGCCGTGCCGCTGCTGGACGCGGCCGGGTTCCAGGTGCACTTCCACGCCATCGGCGACCGCGCCGTGCGGGAGTGCCTGGATGCCGTCGAGCACGCGATCGCCCGCAACGGCCGCAGCGATCACCGCCATCACATCGCGCACATCCAGGTCGTTCACCCCGAAGACCTCTCGCGGTTCCGCGAGCTCGATGTCGCCGCCAACATGCAGTCGCTGTGGGCGACGTACGAGCCGCAGATGGTGGAGCTGACGCTGCCGTTCTTCGGTCCCGAACGCTCGGCATGGCAGTACCCCTTCGGCGACCTGCTGCGCGCGGGCGCCGTGCTCGCCGCGGGCAGCGACTGGTCGGTGTCGACGCCCGATCCGATGGCCGCCATCCACACCGCCGTCAACCGCAAGGCCGCGCCCGGGTACGAGGAAGGCGAGTACGACCCCTTCTATCCCGAGCAGGCCATCGACCTCGCGACCTCGCTCACCGCGTACACGGCGGGCTCGGCGTGGGTGAACCACCTCGACGATCTCACCGGCACTGTCGAGGTCGGCAAGTACGCCGATCTCGTGGTGCTCGACCGCGACCCGTTCGCCGGGCCCGCCGACCAGATCGGCGCGACCCGCGTGCTGCAGACGTTCGTCGAGGGCGAGCGCGTGTACGCGGCCTCCTGACCCGGTCTGCCATTTCGGTCGTTGAGCGAGCGAGGAACGAGCGAGACGAAACGCCGCGAGCCGCACGTCGGACCCCGCCGCTTCCGCAACGGCTGCGAGGAGTCGAGTCCTGAGACCGTCTCGCCGCGTTTCGTCTTCAGGCGCCGGAGCGCCTTCCGCTCAACGACCGGGAGATTCGGGCGCCAGAGCGCCCTCCGCTCAACGAGCGGGAACGCCTGCCAGTTCGTGCAGCACGCCGTGATGCTCGGGCGTCCAGCCGAGCTCGCGCGCCTCGGCGCCGAAGGCGGCCTGGTCGAGAAGCAGCGCGTCGGCGAACGCCGTGCCGAGACGGGCGCGTGTCGCCTCGACGGACTCGGGTGAGGCATCCGATCCGGTCGCCTCGGCCACCTCCCGCACGCTCACCGGCGCGCCGTCGCTCGCGATCAGCCGGCCGACAGCATCGGGGTGCGTCACCGCCAGCAGGTACAGGCGGGCGAGGTCGTCGACGTGCACCCACGTCCAGCGCTGCGAGCCGTCGCCGACGAGCGTGAGGGCGCCGTCGGCGGTGCGCGGCGCGTCGACGATCACCGACAGAAGCCCCTTGCCGTGGCCGTACACGACAGCCGGCACGAGGACGGCGGCGGAGACGTCCGCGGCCAGCAGACGGTCCTCGAGCGGCACGCGCCACGCCACGAGATCGGTCGGAGCCGGTGTGTCGGAACTGTGGATGCCGTCGCCCGCGCCGTACTCCCAGATCCCGCTGGTCAGCACGAAGCGCCGATCCGTGCCGCCGTACGCGCGTTCGGCCGCCTCGACGACTGCGAGGTTCAGCCGTTCGGCGTCGTCCGAGGCGGCGGTGTGGATCGCGGCATCCGTCCCCTCGAGCAGGCCTGCGAGCCAGCCCGCGTCGTACAGGTCGCCGATGACGGGCGTGGCGCCCTTCGCCGCGACGGTCGCCGCGGCCTGATCGCTGCGCACTGCGGCGACGACGTCGTGCCCGGCGTCGAGGAGGGTGTCGAGGACGGCGGAGCCGATATTGCCGGTCGCACCGGTCAGTAGGATCTTCATGCCGTTCACGGTAGGGCCGACCCCGTCGGTTACTTCAACGGAACTTCCCCGGAGGTGACCCCGCATGACGACTGTCGAATGGGACGTGACCAGCCCGGCGTGCCCGAGCAGGGTCATCTTCTCCCGCATCGGCGACCGGTGGACGATGTTCATCGTGCTCGCGCTGTCGGAGCGGACCATGCGGTTCTCCGAGCTCAAGGAGCGTCTCGGCCAGGTCTCGCCGAAGGTGCTCACCGAGACGCTGCGCGCGCTCGAGGCCGACGGCCTTGTCGAGCGGCAGTCGTTCCCGGACTCTCCGCCGCGGGTCGAGTACTCGCTCACCGCCCTCGGCCGCTCGCTCCTGGAGCCGATAGCGGCCATGCGGGCGTGGGCGGAGCAGCACGTGCCCGAGGTGCTGGAGTCGCGCCGGCGTGCGCTCAGCGCCTGACAGGGGCGACCTATGCTGTATCGGTGACCCGACTGCTCCTCGTCATCGACATCCAGCGCGACTACTTCCCCGGCGGGCGTCACCCGCTGGTGGGGTCGGATGCCGCCGCCGACGCGGCTGCGCGCCTGATCGGCGCCTTCCGCACGACGGGTGAGCGGGTCGTCCACGTGCAGCACATCTGGGACGGTCCGGATGCCGCGTTCTTCGAATCCGAGACGCCCGGGGTCGAGTTCGACCCGCGCGTGGCGCCCGACGGGCAGGAGCACGTGATCGTCAAGCACGAGCCGAACGCGTTCCTCGGCACAGGGCTGGAGTCGCTGCTGCGCGCCTCCGAGGCCGACGAGATCGTCGTCGCCGGCATGATGACGAGCATGTGCGTCGATGCGACAGTGCGTGCGGCGTCGGACCTGGGCTTCACCCTCGCCGTCGCGCAGGACGCGTGCGCCGCCCCCGACCTGACCCTCGGCGAGGTCACGGTGCCCGGCGCACAGGTGCACGCCGCGTTCCTCGCCGCCCTCGACGGCACGTACGCGCGCGTCGCCCCGGTCGAGGCGCTGATCGGCGAGCTCGCCACCGTCTGACCTCGGGCGCGGTCGCCCGACAATCCGTCCGGACGCCTTCGGAATCTCCGACACCGGCCCGCCCCACCGTGCACGCCCACGGGCGAGGATGGGAGAAACCAACGCATCGGAGTTGATAACCGTGGGCACGACCGTCTTCGAACGACAGCGGCCGCAGGCATCCGTCATCCGGTACTCGCTCGCCGATACCAGGCACTCCGTCTTCTGGCGTGACGACCTGCCAGAGCCGCTGACGCCGGACCGCCCGCCGCTCGTGGGCACGCATCGCGCCGACCTCGTCATCGTCGGCGGTGGCTATACCGGCCTGTGGACGGCGCTGCTGGCGAGCGAGCGCACCCCCGGCGCGAAGATCGTCGTCGTCGAGGCGCAGCGCGTCGGCTGGGCCGCGTCGGGCCGCAACGGCGGCTTCTGCGAGTCGAGCCTCACGCACGGCCACGAGAACGGCATGGCCCGGTGGCCGAAGGAGATGCCGCTCATCGACCGGCTCGGCCTGGAGAACCTCGACGCGATCGAGACCTCCGAGACGACGTACGGCATGGACTTCCAGTTCGAGCGTACCGGCCAGCTCGCTCCCGCCACCGAACCGCACCAGGTCGAGTGGCTCAAGGAGTGGGCCGCCGAAGGCGAGGACGGCGTCGTCTACCTCGATCAGGACGAGGTGCGCGCCTCGGTCGACTCTCCCACCTACCTCGCGGGGGTGTGGGAGAAGGACACGTGCGGCATGGTGCACCCGGCCCGCATGGCGGCCGAGCTGGCGCGGGTCTGCGAGGAGCGCGGCGTCGAGATCTTCGAGCGCTCGCACGTGACGGGACTCGACACCTCGGGCCCGGGCGTCGTCGTGATCACCGAGCAGGGCCGGGTGCAGGCTCCCCGAGCCGCCCTCGGCACCAACGTCTTCCCGTCGCTGCTCAAGCGGAACCGCCTCATGACGCTGCCGGTGTACGACTACGTGCTGATGACCGAGCCGCTGTCGGCCGAACAGCTGGCATCGATCGGCTGGAACGACCGGCAGGGCATCGGCGACCTGGCCAACCAGTTCCACTACTACCGGATCACCAAGGACAACCGGATCCTCTTCGGCGGGTACGACGCGATCTACCGCTACGGCCGCAAGGTCGACCCGGCGCACGAGCACCGCCCGGAGACATGGGAGAAGCTCGCGAGCCACTTCTTCACGACCTTCCCCCAGCTGGAGGGCCTGCGCTTCACGCACCAGTGGGCGGGCGCGATCGACTCGTCGACCCAGTTCACCGCCTTCTTCGGCACGGCACGCGAGCGCCGCATCGCGTACGCGGCGGGCTTCACGGGCCTGGGCGTGGGCTCGACCCGCTTCGCCGGCGAGGTCATGCTCGACCTGCTCGACGGCGTCTCGAACGAGCGCACCGAGCTCGAGATGGTGCGCAAGCGCCCGATCCCGTTCCCGCCCGAGCCCGTCGCCTCGATGGCGGTGAACACCGTGCGCTGGTCGCTCGATCGCGCCGACCACAACCTCGGCAAGCGCAACGTGCTGCTGAAGACCCTCGATGCGCTCGGTCTGGGGTTCGACTCGTGACGGTGAATGTGGATGCCGTGGCCCTGGCGATCCCGCTGGAGCCGCTGCCCGCCGACCAGGTGGTGGCCGGCGCCCCGTCGACCGGGTTCGTCGAGCTGACCGACACGATCGGCGTGTGGGAGCACACCCCCGGCACCTCGACCGACGTCGAGGCCGATGAGGTCTTCGTCGTGCTGTCAGGCTCCGCGACGCTGTCGTTCGCCGACCCGGCGCGGGAGCCCGTGGAGTTGCGCGCAGGTTCGATCGTGCAGCTTACGGAGGGCATGCACACGGTGTGGACTGTGCACGAGACGCTGCGCAAGGTCTACGTCGCCGGCTGACGCGAAGCCCTCTGATTCCGTGCACCCCGTTTCGTCTCACTGGCGCTCGCTCAGCGCCCGACCAGTCGTTGAGCGGGTAAAGGGGCACCAAAGTACCGCCACGCGAGCACAACAGGCTCACGGCGTTGGTACGTGCATGGGGATTACTACACGAACAGGTCGCACGAATCGATACACCATCGCCCGTTCACCAGCTTTGAGGTAGACAGTTCCTGTGAGTGACTGGCGAACGAGCGAACCTGAGCCGAATTTCGACCCGAACTCCGCGGCACCAACCGGTCAAGCATCGGATGCTCCCCACGCCGAGACGGAGTTCGCTGACGTGGATGGCGGCACCGACATCGAGGAACGGCCACTCGAGCCACTCGACGAGATCCGGCAGCTCTTGTTTGAAGATCAATCCCGTCTGGGGGATGTGTATAGGCTGCACGTCGTTGACGGACACTCTCCCCAAGAGGTCGCAGATCGCCTCAACATAGGCACGCCGAACTTCGTGTACAGCTACCGGGCCTACGTCGACGCGATACTGAGCGGCAAAGTGTCTTCGGGTGCGCAACTTCGGCGACAGACGGCGAGCGCACTGCGTTCACTGATTCGACGAAACCGCAGTGCGCTGAGCACGGAAGCGCTCAGGATCCTGAACGCCAATCTGGCGCTCGCGGAGCAGCCGACTGTGTCGGATGAGGCTCTCGATGAAGCGCCGTCTGAAGCCGTACAAGATGAAGAGACACGCGCGGTCACCGACGCGCTGGAGCGTACGCCAGGGATCTACGCATTCTCGTATGGGTGGTACCTCGAGAACCCTGTGGACAACAAAGCCAACACGCTCATCAAGATCGGAAAGTCAGAAAACGTAGGCGAACGGATCCGCCAGCACCGTGTCGGGGCCAGGGCCCACATTCCGGAGCCTCTGGTCGTCGTTCGCGTTTACGGAATCGGCGACCGGGATCTCGATCAGACGGAACGAGATTTCCATCGGCTGCTCAGCACGGCTGGACACGACAATCCGCGAAGAATCGTCGCTCAGCGCAGCGAGGTCGGGAAGGAGTGGTTCCTCACGAACGAGGCGTTCCTGGATGCAATCGCTAGCGCGCTAGGACTTCGCACGGAATACATCGGCCGATCGGAGTTCGTCGAATAGCGGACCGAGCGATCGCTCACATGAGCGACATGGCACCGACGCTCCCGGCAGGATCGCAGGCACGCCGATGCGACCATGGAGGCATGCGTGCAGTCGTCTACGACGCCTTCGGCGTCGCGCCTGAAGTTCGTGACGTCGCGAGGCCGACGGCGCCGGCAGGAGGGGTCGTCGTGGAGGTGCGGGCCACCGGACTGTGCCGCAGCGACTGGCACGGCTGGGCAGGGCACGACGACGACATCTCGCTCCCGCATGTGCCGGGTCACGAGCTCGCGGGGGTGATCTCCGAGGTCGGCGCGGGGGTGACGGACTGGCGCGTCGGCGACCGCGTCACCGTGCCGTTCGTGTGCGGCTGCGGACGGTGCCAGTGGTGCCTGCAGGGTGACGCGCAGGTGTGCCCCGACCAGACGCAGCCGGGGTTCACGCACGACGGATCGTTCGCCGAGTTCGTCGTGCTGCACGCGGCCGACGCGAACCTCGTCGCGATCCCCGAAGCGGTGACCTTCGAGGCCGCGGCGGCCCTCGGGTGCCGGTTCGCGACCGCCTACCGCGGCCTCGTCGGGCGCGCCCGCCTCGCGGCGGACGAGTGGGTGACGATCGTCGGCGCCGGCGGCGTGGGCCTCAGCGCCGTCATGATCGCCAAGGCCCTCGGCGCGAAGGTGATCGTCATCGACCGTCACCGGGCGGCGCTGGATGCGGCATCCCTTCTCGGCGCCGATCACACCGTCCTCGCGGACGGGCGCGACGTGTCCGCCCTCGTGCATGAACTGAGCCATGGCGGGACACACGTGTCGGTGGACGCCGTCGGCAGCGAGCAGACCTGCGCGGACGCGATCCAGAGCCTCCGTCGACGCGGACGCCACGTGCAGATCGGCCTGCTCCCGCCCCTCGAGGGGCACCCCCGCGTGCCGATGTCGCGAGTGATCGGCTGGGAGCTCGACCTGCTCGGCAGCCACGGCATGGCCGCGGGGGACTACCCGGGGATGCTGGCGCTCATCGCGTCCGGCGCGCTGCACCCGGAGTCCCTCGTCGAGCGCGTCGTCGGGCTGGCAGAGGCCGCGGCGCTGCTGCCCGCTTTCGACCAGGCGACGCCGGCCGGCATGACGATGATCGACCCTCGCCCGCCCTGATCTCCGAACGGGCGTCGGTGGGGACGCTCGTGAGCGCCCCCACCGACGCGGCTATCCGAAGTGGATGCCGTCCGACCCGGCGGCGATCAGATCCAGGGGCCGCTGGGTGATCTGACGCACCGGCTGCCAGTAGTTGTCGATCCAGACAGGCGTGTCGTCGTCGAACCCGCTCAGGAACTCGATCACGTCGGACGTGGTGAAGAACTGGTGCCCTTCGGGCAGGCGGTTCTTCAGGGGCCAGGTGTTATCGGCCATGAGGTCTTCCTTCCGGTACAACTCCCGCCCGGCGGGCAGGGTTGGTACGCGGAAGGGGCCATGCCGTCATGGTAGCGAGTCAGCGCCCCGCGGACCTCCGGACCAGGAGCGCGAGATGCAGGGCCGTCTGGGTCTCGCCGTCGTCGAGGTCGGAGCCGAGGAGCTCCTCGATCAGGGCGATCCGCTGGTAGAACACCGAACGCGACAAGTGCGACGCGGATGCCGCGGCCGTGCGGTTCCCGGGGTGGGCGAGCATCGCCTCCAGGACGTCCAGCAGGTCGCCCGAACGGGACAGGTCGTGCGAGATCAGCGGCGCGAGCATGCGTTCGCCGTGCTCGAGCACCCGGTGGTCGTCGCGCAGCGCGCTCACCAGCTGCACGAGCGGGCGGTTCTCGGAACGCCGCAGATACGGCCCGCGGCCCGAGCGGCGCCGCCGCCCACCGGCGAGGTCGACGGCCTCGTGCACCGACGCCAACGCGTCTTCGATCCCCTCGGCACCGCGACCGACCGAGACCACGACGCGCTCGATGTCGGCGGGATCGACCAGCGCACGAACGAGACCGAGCACCGCCGCATCGTCGAAGGCGACCTCCGGCGGCAGCGACATGAGCAGGGTCGCGCCCACCCCGCCGCCGGGCGCCGAGCCGGCGAGCGCGCGCCCGCGCAGGACCCGGGCTGCGGCATCCACTCGCTCCGCCGCGACCGGCACACCCGATATCACCACGCCGTGCAGGCGCGAAGCGCGCAGCGGCAGCCCGGCGGCCTCGAGGCGGGCTGCTGCTCCCCCGACGCCGGCGAACCGGCCGGACAGCAGTCCGTCGACGAGGCGGCGGCGTCCGATCCGGGCCCACTCATCCGCGTCCCCGTCGGCGAGACGGCCCACGGCGAGCGCGATCGCGCCCTGCTCGAGCACAGCGGTACGGCCGGCGGCGTGATCGGGTCCGGGTAGCGCGATGAGGTTGCCCCACCGGATGCCGCGGGCCTCGACCGGCACGATGAGCCAGTCGTCGGCATCGGGGCCGAGGCCTCGCTCGCGGCGGGCTGCGAGGCGGCGGTGGGCGGAGCGGGACTGCAGCTCCCACTCGGTGAACAGGTCCTCCTCCATCGCCAGCGGCACCTCGGCGGCGACGACCTCGTACCCGAGGTTCTCCAGCACGATGGGGGCGCCGAGGGTCTGGGCGAGCTGATGGACGATGAAGTCCGCGGGCGAGCCGCGCAGCACGAGCGCCGTGAAGCGCTCGCGCACCTCGTCGCGGGCGCGCAGAGCGTCGGTCTGGCCGGTGATGATGCGGCTGTGCACGGCCTCGGTCAGGGCCACGAACTTCACCTCTCGATGCAGCACCACCAGGGCCAGTCCGCGCTCGCGCGCGGCGTCGACGACCACCGCCGGCACATAGTGGTAGTGCGTGCCGAGTTCGAGCACGAGGCCCGCGAGACCGGCATCCACCAGCTCGTCGATGAAGCGGCGCAGGTCCGACGGCTCGGCCGGCCACGACGAGCCGGTCGACAGCAGCAGCTCGCCGCCGTCGAGCAGACGGGCGACGCCGGCACTGTCGGACACGTGCAGCCAGCGCACACGGGCGTCGAGCGCATCGTCGCCGACGAGCACCTCGGGAACGCCGTTCGCGACGGCGTCGAGAGCGATCACCTCGCGCACGGTCGGGAGCGTTTCGTTTGCAGATCGTTCGGCCGGACGATCCGTATGGAACGTTCGATCTTCGCGACGGTCGGGCACCGTTGCCGCCTCTTCTTCTCTGACAGGCTGGGACCCGTCAAGCCTAAGGGATCGTCACACGATCTGTCCGACGCCGAAGGAACCGCTCCATGACCACCGTCGAAACCACCGTCGCTCCGTCCGCGCAGACCACCGAGGTCCGCGTCATCTCCCACTGGATCGACGGCGCCGAACGCCCGTCGACGAGCGGGCGCACGGCACCGGTGTACAACCCGGCGACCGGTCAGGTCACCGCGCACGTGGCCCTGGCCGACCAGGCCGAGATCGACGCGGCGATCGCGTCGGCCAGTGCCGGCTTCGAGATCTGGAGCGGCTACTCGATCGCCAAGCGCCAGGCTGTGCTGTTCTCGTTCCGCGAGCTGCTCAACTCCCGCAAGCGCGAGCTCGCCGAGATCATCACCTCCGAGCACGGCAAGGTCGTCTCGGATGCGATGGGTGAGATCCTGCGTGGCCAGGAGGTCGTCGAGCTGGCCACCGGGTTCCCGCATCTGATCAAGGGCGCATACTCCGAGAACGTGTCGACGGGCATCGACGTGTACTCGACCAAGCAGCCCCTGGGCGTGGTGGGCATCGTCTCGCCGTTCAACTTCCCGGCGATGGTGCCGATGTGGTTCTTCCCCATCGCGATCGCCGCGGGAAACGCCGTCGTGCTGAAGCCGTCCGAGAAGGACCCGTCGGCCGCACTGTGGCTGGCCGCACTGTGGAAGGAGGCGGGTCTTCCCGACGGCGTCTTCACGGTGCTGCAGGGCGACAAGCTCGCCGTCGACGGCCTGCTCACCAGCCCGGCCGTCGAGTCGATCAGCTTCGTCGGATCGACCCCGATCGCCGAGTACATCTACGAGACCGCGGCACGGCACGGCAAGCGCGTGCAGGCCCTCGGCGGAGCGAAGAACCACATGCTGGTGCTGCCCGACGCCGACCTCGATCTCGTCGCCGACTCCGCGGTCAACGCGGGCTACGGCGCAGCGGGCGAGCGGTGCATGGCGATCTCGGTGGTCTTGGCCGTCGAGCCCGTCGCCGACGACCTGATCGCGAAGATCCAGGAGCGCATCGCGAAGCTGCGCATCGGCAACGGCGCCGGCGTGGACGGCGTCGAGCCTGACATGGGACCCCTGATCACCGGCATCCACCGTTCGAAGGTCTCGGAGTACGTCGACATCGCCGAAGCGGACGGGGCCGAGGTCGTCGTCGACGGCCGCGGGTTCCAGGTCGACGGCCACCAGGACGGGTTCTTCTTCGGCCCGACCCTGCTCGACCGCGTGCCGACCACGAGCCGTGCGTACACCGAGGAGATCTTCGGGCCGGTGCTGTCGGTCGTGCGGGTCGAGTCCTACGACGAGGGTCTCGAGCTCATCAACTCCGGCCAGTTCGGCAACGGCACCGCGATCTTCACGAACGACGGCGGCGCCGCCCGCCGGTTCCAGAACGAGGTGCACGTCGGCATGATCGGCATCAACGTGCCCATCCCCGTGCCGGTCGCGTACCACTCGTTCGGCGGGTGGAAGAAGTCGCTGTTCGGCGACGCGAAGGCCTACGGCGTGCACGGCTTCGACTTCTTCACGCGCGAGAAGGCCATCACCAGCCGCTGGCTCGACCCCGCCACACGCAGCGATTCAGAACACCGCGGCATCAACCTCGGCTTCCCCCAGAACAACTGATCCGCGAACACGTCTCGTCTCGCTTCGCTCGCTCAACGACCGGGTAAAGGACCCCGCATGACTGACACCCTCCTCACGGGCATCGAGCCCGACCTCGAGGCCGACGCCCGCGTGCGCGCGGACGACCGCGGGCACGTGTTCCACTCGTGGAGTGCCCAGGCCCTCATCGATCCGCTGCCGATCGCAGGCGGCGAGGGCTCGACGTTCTGGGACTACGCCGGCAACGCGTACCTCGACTTCAGCTCGCAGCTGGTCAACCTCAACCTGGGGCACCAGCATCCCGATCTCGTCCGCGCGATCCAGGAGCAGGCGGGCCGGCTGGCCACCATCCAGCCGTCGATGGCCAACGACGTGCGCGGCGAGCTCGCCCGGCGCATCGCCGAAGTCGCCGGCGACGGGTTCGAGAAGGTGTTCTTCACGAACGGCGGCGCCGACGCCAACGAGAACGCGGTGCGCATGGCGCGCCTGTTCACGGGCCGCCGCAAGGTGCTGTCGATGTACCGCAGCTACCACGGCAACACGTCGACCGCGATCAGCCTGACCGGTGACCCGCGGCGCTGGCCGAACGAGCCCGCCGACGGCTCCATCGTGCACTTCCACGGTCCGTACCCGTACCGGTCGTCGTTCCACTCCGACAGTCCCGAGCAGGAGACCGCCCGCGCACTGGAGCACCTCGAGCAGACGATCGTGCTCGAAGGCGCGGCGACGATCGCCGGCATCCTCCTCGAGACGATCGTCGGCACCAACGGCGTGCTCATCCCGCCGCCCGGCTACCTCGCCGGCGTGCGGGCGCTGTGCGACAAGTACGGCATCGTCTACATCGCCGACGAGGTGATGGTCGGCTTCGGCCGCGTGGGCGAGTGGTTCGCGTTCCAGGCTTTCGACGTGCAGCCCGACCTCATCAGCTTCGCGAAGGGCGTGAACTCGGGGTACGTGCCTCTCGGCGGCGTCGTCATCTCGGACCGCATCGCTGCGCACTTCGACACGGTGTCGTTCCCGGGCGGGCTCACCTACTCGGGCCACCCGCTGGCGTGCGCCGCGGGCGTGGCGACGTTCGAGGTGTTCGAGCGCGACGGCATCCTCGAGCGCGTCCGCGACCTCGGCTCGCGCGTGGTGGAGCCCCGCCTGCGCGAGATCGCGTCGCGCCACCCGTCCGTGGGCGAGGTTCGCGGCCTGGGGCTGTTCTGGGCGATCGAGCTCGTGAAGGACCGCGAGACGCGCGAACAGCTCGTCCCGTTCAACGCGAGCGGAGCGGATGCCGCACCCGTCGCCGCAGTCGCCGCCGCGTGCAAGCGCGACGGCGTGTGGCCGTTCACGCACTTCAACCGCGTGCACGTCGCGCCCCCGCTGGTCATCACCGAGGACGAGCTGCTGCGCGGCCTCGACGTGATCGACCGGGCCCTCTCGGCCGCCGACGAGTACGTCACGCGCTGACCTCCACTTCGTCATCGGGGGCCCCGCATCCGCACGGATGCGGGGCCCTCATCGGCTGTCGCCGAATCGTTCCGATGCGCGGGAATAGATGAGCCTTGCCTGAGGTTGTTTCTGTATCCAGCACCATGTGGTGCCGCAGGAGGGGACTGTGGGCAAGAACTACATCGACATCGAGAACGACCAGGGCGAGACGCTGCGCTACCGCAAGCACGTCAATGGTCGTGGCCTGATCGCGCATGGAGCGAAGGTGCACCCGAGCGCCGTCGTCGAGGCGGGGGCGTATGTCGAACCGGGCGTGCAGATCGCGGCGGGCGCGCACGTCGGCCGCGGTGTGTGGGTCGAGACGGATGCCGTCATCGGACCCAACGCCGTCATCGAACCGCACGCGCACATCGGCCCGCGGGCCGCGATCGGCCCCAAGGCCAAGATCGGCGTCCGCACGCAGGTCGGCCACGACGCGCGTGTGGCGGGTGGCTCCCTCATCGGCGACGACGTGACGATCGCCGACGGCGAGCGCGTCGCCACCGACCGGCGGGGCCTGCGCCTGGCGGCGTAACGGCCACGCTTCGCGAGAATCCCCTGTTCCGCCGAGACCGGGGGATCTCGCCGAGACCGAGGGCGTGGCCCCCGGTCTCGCGGAGAACTCCATGGGTCGGCGGGCGGATCCCCTGGGTCGGCGCTTGTCTGTCGCACCGGCCGGACGGCTGTGGATGACTGCGCCGACGGAGCGTGCCGCCCCGCTAGCTGTACTGCCCAGGGACGTTGGTTGATCTGCGACGACTCGCTGTAGTCGTTCGGGTGTGAAGAGGGCCTCCTGCGT